>JALSVQ010000020.1 GCA_027073495.1 Flavobacteriaceae bacterium
AATTTTTTATCTCTTTTTAGTCTTGGTTTTTGGAGAACAATAGCAATTATAGCAATTCCTGTAATACTGTTTTCTTTGGTTGGTATATTAAAAACAGGAATACCTTATTTTACTGCTCCAAAAATTGCTGCAACATTAATTTTATATGCTTTATTTGAAGAGTTTGGTTGGCGTGGTTACTTACAATCAGAACTAAGTGGTATAAAAAAGATATACAAATATTTAATCATTTCTGTATTATGGTTTGTTTGGCATTTAAATTTTGAATTATCTATAAATAATTTACTGTTCTTTATGTTATTACTTGCTGGTAGTTATGGTATTGGGTTAATGGCAAATAAATCCAAATCACTAGTTGTTGCGGCCTTGTTTCATTCACTTTCTAACTTAATGCAGAGCGATTTTTTTGCAGGAATAGAATTTAGTTATAAATTAATTATCATTATAATTAGTGGTGTTGCTACTTATTTTATAGTGAGAGGAAGTAAAAATAATATTTCTAAGCAAACAGGAGTAAGTATATAAAAGAAATATTTGTAGTTTTACTCAATGAAAAATAAGTATCCTTTTGACCCTTTTTTAAAGCATCATTTTATAATTGCTTTTGGCTTTGGAATATGGATATTTATTTTTCTGTTTTTCACAGAACCTCTTGATACTCAAATTTTTACTTTTACTGAAAAATTAACTTTCTTACCATTATACGGTTTGGCTGGTGTAATGGGTTATTTGTTGGTTATTCCAATACAGCAACGATTGTACAAGCACAATCAAAAGCAATGGTTTCTCAAAGATGAATTATTGTTTTTTGCGGCTTTACTTTTTGTTGGTTTACTTATTTTCAGACCCATTTTTTTATTGATAGTTAACAATTATACTTTATGGGAATTTATCCAATATTTTTATTTTCCTTCTTTATTAACCTTGTTACCGATAATCATACTTAGCCGTTGGGCTTTTGGTCGTTATTTTGAAAAACAAGTGGAAGATAGTAAAATCGAAATTAAAGGAGCAGGAAACTACGAAAACTTACGTTTGTTTTTTAAGGATTTAGTTTATATTCAATCTTCGGATAATTATATTGAAATTTCTTATATTGAAAATGGTATTTTAAAAAAGTCATTAATTAGAAATAAAATTTCATCCGTTAAAGAAACCTATCCAGAATTATTACAAACACATCGTTCGTATTTAATTAATCCGTTTCATTTTAAACAATGGCACGTTAAAAATGGAAAAACAGCCATAGTAATGACTAACGATATTAATATTCCTGTTTCTAAAACGTATATTGAGAAAGTTAAATCACGATTGGATCCTGCTGATTAATGTAAAATTTATTTTCTTTAAATAGTAATTAATCAGTAATTTTTACTTAATATTTATTAATTTAATACGGGTACTAGTCCCTTTTTCCACCGTATAAATAGGATAGTTTTTTATAGTTTAAGCAGATATTTGCCATCTACTAATTAAATTATAAAATTATGTCCATTACGATATTTAAAAAATTATTTAAAGCAATAAACTTATTTTTGGTTTTTGCTTTGTTATCATTTACTTCTAATGCTCAAAAACTAAAAATAGAAGGTTTTATTAAAGACCAAATTTCAAAAGAACCCATACCTTATGCAACCGTTTTATTAAAAAATAATGCAAACACTTTTTTAGTAGGAACAACCACCAATGAAAACGGATTTTATTCGTTATCATATAAAAAAGGAAACTATACATTGGAATGCTCATTTATGGGTTATAAAACCTTTCAATCAAAAATAGAATTGACTAAAAATTTAAATCAAAATATTACTTTAAATCAAGAGGCAACAACTATTGATGAAGTGGTAATTACAGCAGAAACAACCACGGTAAAGCAATTACTCGATAAAAAAGTAATTAATGTAGGAAAAGACATTCTTTCAAACGGAGGAAGTGCAGCTACTGTTTTAAGTCAATTATCTGAAATTGATGCAGATGAAAGTGGTGCTATTTCCTTACGAGGAAACTCAAATGTACAGGTCTTAATTAACGGAAAACTTTCGCCTCTTGGAACAGTAGAAATTTTATCGCAAATACCTGCAAGCGAAATAGCAACGGTCGAGATAATAACATCGCCATCGGCTAAATATAAAGCGGATGGCTTAACAGGGATTATCAATATTTTAACAAAAAAGAAAATCAGAAAAGGCATTTCGAATTCCAATTCAGCTTCTTTTAACACTTCTGGAGGATATGGTGCAAATAGTTCTTTGAGTTATGGTTTGGATAAAGTAAATTTTAAAATTGGCGGTTTTTATAGAAAAAATAGATCTAATAGTACTTGGCATAAGCAACGTTTTGGAACACTGCCTTATACAGAAAATAGTAAGAATTCCTATTTTGGCAACGTTTTTAGAATAAACGCAGGTTTGGATTGGTTTAAAGATAAAAGTAATGAGTTTTCGTGGTCAATAAATTATAGCGATAACAAGCATCATACCGATATTGATAAGACAATCACTCAGTTAGGAACTATTGAAAATCAAAATAATTACGTTGGTCATAGGCATCAGGACTTGCATTTAAATGGAAATTACAGACATATTTTTAAAAATGAAAAAGATTTTATTGAGTTAGATATCGATTTTTCAAAAAACAACAACACTTTAGAAGGTTATTTTAATCCTATTTCAACGCTATTTAACAACCTTGTTGACAATCAAATTCTAACCAATAACATTGCTTTGGATAATTCTTTTAAGCTATCCGATGTTTTAAAATTGGAAACAGGATATTTATGGTTTACTCAAAAATTAGATAATGACAGAACGTTCTTTAATCAGTCAAATACTACAATTTCTGATGATACTTTTACTACAAAACAAACTACACACGCTTTGTATGCATTGCTGCATTATAATAAGAATAAATGGGGAATTCAAATTGGATTGCGAGGCGAAAATTACAATAGAAAAGCGACTTTTGATAATAGTGCTATTAATGTAAACAATTCGTATGCAGATTTATTTCCTTCGGTTCATTTTAAATATGATTTAAATGACGTGCATACTTTTGGCATTGGTTATAATAGAAGAACGTACAGACCACGATTATATCAAATCAATCCAATTTCATCGCAGAACGATGCTTTTTCATTCCGAATAGGTAACCCAAATTTACAACCAGAATTTTCAAATAATTTGGATGTAACGCATCAATTTAAAAAAGGAAAAACGAGTGTTTCTACTTCAATTTTTTATCAAAAAATCAATGATATTATTGTTCAAAAACAAACGATTGATAGTAATGGCGTTCAAATTTCATCATATATAAACGGCGGAATAAGTGACTTTTATGGTTTAGAATTGGGTTTGACCTATAAACCAACAAAATGGCTGCGAAGTAATTTTAACTTTAATTGGAATTATTATACAAATAGAAATGTTAGCGGAACGTACCCAAATAGTTATGAAAGAGATTATCAATTTACGTTTAAAAATAGTTTTAAACTTACTAAAAAAATAAATACCAATATTTCTTGGCGATATCGAGCTCCAAGTATTTCGTATTATGGAGAAAGAGATTTAGCACAACGTGTTGATTTTGGTTTTGCAATGAAAATGTTAAAAAACAAAGCAAATCTAAGTCTTCGAGTTGTTGATGTTTTGAATAATTACACCTATCAAGGTGTTAAATTTGGTACTGATTTTAGACGAAATTATCGCTTTAAACAAGATGGACAAGTAGTTCATATTGCATTTAGTTATAATTTTAATAAAGGTAAATTAGTTAAAAGAAAAAAGAAAAAAAGAGATTATGAGTAATTATTAAATTTACCAAAAACTTCACCACAAGACACGGTCATTTCGCCACAAGGCTACTATATTAATAGTATAAAGCATATTGTAAAACTACATTTGCATTATTATTAATACAAATTAAATTATAATGAATAGAACAATCAAATTAACAGTGGCTTTTATAATTGCATTTATATTTAGTGCACATTCAATTTTTTCACAATCTTTTGACGCACCATTTTCAAATAAAAATATGTTGAAGGATTTAACTGTTTTTAAACAAATACGCGAAAAAGCAAATTCAGGTCTGTATAAATATCGTACAAAAAAACAAATTGATAGTATTTATGCTTGGGCATATGACCAAGTCGGAAAATCAACTACTTATGGCGATTTTTATAATATTATTTGTCAATTAACCGATTTTGAAGGAAGTTTGCATAACGGAACACGTTTATCTCGAAAAGTCAAAAAATCATTAAATACTGAAAATGGCTATTTTCCAATTCAAGTTAAAGTTATTGAAGGTAAATTACTTGTAAATACAGCAGGAAGTAAAATTCCATTAGGCTCTGAAATTGTTGCTATTAATAATCAGGAAGTCAAAGATGTTCTTCAAAATTTTTATAAATATTACACAACAGATGGGAATATTATTTCAGCCAAAACGGTAGCATTGCCCGTTACATTTAGTCGTTATTACCGAATGCATTATGGTAGAAAAGATGCGTTTTTTATTACATATATTCCCCATAATTCATCAGCGATTAAAAAGATAAAGCTAAAAGGAATTTTGTATAAAAAATCAAAAGAGAATTTTAAAAATAGACATTCCAAAGCTTATGATGATATGTTTTATCGTGATTTAGCCATTAAAGAAATGTACACGTTTAAAAATTTAGATAAAAACACCAGCATTCTAAGTTTTAATTCTTTTGACTTTGGAGGTAATGAAGATACCAAAGAGTATAAGGAATTTGTTGTCTTTTTAGATCGTGTTTTTTTGGAATTAAAAAACAACAGAACTAAAAATTTAATAGTCGATATACGCCATAATGGAGGTGGTTCAGACCCAAACGAAGTGGTTGCTTATGAGTATTTAACAAAACGGATTTTTTCAGAAAATAAATCTGCTTGGATAACATTTAAGAAATTACCTTACATAAAATATATCGACACGAAAATCCCACGATTTTTAAGACCAATAGGTGCAATTAAATATAATAAAATGTTTCAAAAAGATTATCCAATAGAAAAAAATGGTCGATTTTATGAAGGGAAAGACAACTATGATCATAAAATAAGAAAACCAAATAAAAATGCTTTTAACGGAAAAATATATTTGTTAATTGGAGCTGAGGTAGCATCTGCAGGTAGTAATTTTGGTTCATTATTGGCAAATGACACCACAACTACTATAATTGGAGAAGAAACTTGTGGTGGTTATTTTGGACATAATGGACATATTCCGCTTGCTTATATTTTACCAAAATCTAAGATAAAAACATTTTTTTCAATAGTGAATTTAAGACAATATGTAGATGAACGAAAAGGACAAATTTTTGGCAGAGGAATAATTCCAGATCATTATGTTACCCAAACGTACAATGATTTTATAAATCAAGAGGATACACAAATGAATTGTGTTTTAGATTTAATTCATAAGAATAATAATTAAATTCTTGTGAATGGTTAATATTTTGTATTCAATATATTATCAAAGTGTCCTCTAATACTGATTTGAAATAAAAGAAAGCAAGTGGTTTTTAATCACCTGCTTTTTTTAGTTTAATTCCTTGCAATCTTCCACTTGCTAACCAAAATACTAATCATACCTAGTACCAAAGCGAAAATCAATATTTTTAGGTTATAAAACGCAGTATGTTCTGCTGCTCCAAAATAATCTAAAAATGGTATTTTGTTGATGTTTGCATACGTAAGGAAAAAGAAAAGCACTTCAAACAGTTTTTTGCTTTTGCTAAGAATACCTAAAGTTATTGCAAGCAATACAATAAATAAACTTCCTAAAACTACAGATGCCATTGCGTCAAAATTTGTTGAAACCATAAATTTTAATAGCAAAGGCAAAGCCAAACCGAGCATTACTATATTTCCTGCTATAAATTTTGAAACTAATAATCGGCTAATTGGTTTGTATGATGAATAGGTAAAATAATGCACATTATTAGTCTGTTCTTTGGTGCTTAAAGTGGATATTCTTGCAACTTGCAGAAACCATAAAATTGGCAATATCATTTGATGTGCTATGCCTTTGGGTACAACTAATAACAAAATCATTCCGATCGCATTCAAAATCCACATTCCTTTTTTACCATTTCGAATTAATAAGAGTAATTCTGTTTTTATTAAAGGAATAATACTATAATTAGTAGCTGTTTTTGCTAAATTAACCGTATTTATTTCTTTATTTGAAAAGGTAATTTCTTCATTGATTGCTACTGTTTTTGATTTTTTACGACTTTGTGCTTTTACATTAAAACGATGAAAAAACGGAGCAATCCCTGCAAGCATCCCTAAACCTAATAGTATCCATAAAAAACGACTAAGAAAAAACGAATTTGTAAAAGGTTCAGGTTTAAAATCGAATTTATTTTTATTTTTAAAGATATTAGTAAAACCAATATTTAATTGTTTTTTTTCATCAGAATTCGATTGGTCATTTACTTGTTGTTCCATTTGCAAGGTAATCACTTTTCCTGTGATGATATCTATATTTTTATTCTGATGAAGCTTTGCAGTTCCTAATAATAACATAAAAATGATAAAAACGCCAACATTTTGAAGCGCAGTATGTTTTCCTAAAATGATCTCAATCAAAACGGCTACAACTGAAACGATAAATAAAGCTGGTAATGTAATGAATGTATAGGCCTTTATAAAAACCAATAAATCAAATGAATAGCCTTGATTGTATTTGAAAAACAAGGCAATACTCATTCCGAAAATTAAAAAAGCAATAGTAAAAAGCACTAAAAAATTACTGCATACTTTAGAAAGTAAATATTTGAAATTACTTATTGAAGTAGCTGCAATTATTTGCCCAACTTTGGTGTCTTTATCTGTTTTAATACTTCCGATAACTAAATACAAACCTATTAAAGATAGAAAAGTACTGGTCATAATTGCCGAAACATAGGCAATCCAAGTACTTGTATAATTACCTGTATAACCTCCAATCTGAAGCGTAGCATAATTGGCATCAGGAGCAGGAATTAAAGTATATGCAAACGCTAAACTAAAACAAAGCGTTATTAAAAATGCATAGCTTCTTGTGCGCTGTAAATAATCGTATTTTATGGTGTTTATAAATGTTTTCATTTTGTTTTTTTTTATTATATTTTTTTACTCGTATGAGATTTCTCGGCGTTCGTTCCTCACTTTGTCGAAATGACATTTACTTTCTAATGTCAACTGAGAACTGTCTACTGAGAACTGTCAACTGTCTTACTGCCTACTGAGAACTACCTAGTTAAATACAAATACGCATCTTCGAGATTAGCTTCTTTTCTAGTCGCATTTTCTACAGGTTTATCCGATATAAATCGTACGACAAACTGCTGATTTTTACGTTTTGTACTTACTACTGTATAATCGTTTTTGAAAGTTTTTAAGTTTTCTTTTGCTATCGCAATTTCATAAACTTTATCACTTACTGTTGCAATAATATTTTCAGGATTATCTTTCAATATTAACTTGCCTTCTTTCATAACCGCTACTTCATCGGCAATGGTATCAATATCCGAAACAATATGCGAAGACAGAATGACAATTGCATCATTGGCTAAATCGGAAATTAAGTTTCTAAAACGAACACGTTCTTCTGGATCTAAACCAACCGTTGGTTCATCAAAAAGGATGATTTTTGGGTCATTGAGCAAAGCTTGTGCAATACCAATACGTTGTTTCATTCCTCCAGAATAACTACCAATTGGCTTTTTAGCAACTTCCATTAAATTCAATCCTTCTAATAATTGTTCAATTTTGGCATTTAAATTTTCGCCTCCAATTCCTTTTAAAGCAGCCATATAGTTTAAAAATTCGTAAGCATTAAGGTTAGGATATACACCAAAATCTTGTGGCAGATAACCCAATTGTTTTCGCATATAATTGGCATCTTTAACAATGTTGTTTTTGTTAAGTAATAGCATTCCTTCTGTTGGTTTGCTTATGGTAGCTATCATTTTTAATAAGGTAGATTTTCCAGCACCATTTGGACCTAAAAGACCTAATATACCGTTTTCTAAACGGATTGAAAAATCTTTTAACCCGTATTTGTTTTTACTATATTTTTTACTGATGTTTTGAATTTCTAATTGCATAGTATTTGTTTTAATTGATTAGTTAACTCGTGTTAAAGTTGTTGTAAATCCGTTTTGACTAAAAGTAAGCGCATTCTCATTGTCTTCAATAATACTTAATGTTGCTCCAACAGCGCTATCTTTCAATGTTTTATCATTTACTTGAAATAATTCACTTTTCATACCTTGTGCTTTTACTTCTAAATACAGATTGTCATTTTCTAAAATAATTTCCATTTTCATATTCGCTTCTTTTAGCAAGAAAGTTCCTACATATTTTTTGAATACTGATATATCTACAGCTTTATTGGCTACAATTTCTTTGCCTTCAAAATAGTTTAAAATATCCTCTTGTATCATTTTATTAAATGGAATTGTTCTAGTATTAGAAAATAGTAAGAATAATTCTTTGGTTTTTGGATTGTAACCATTTCTAAACGAGTAACCAATATTATTTCCACCGTGACCATAGAAATCTGAGCCATTATAAACATCTTTCATTAGACCTAATCCGTAATATGCATTACCAGAATGCATCATTTCTTGCACGGTTTCTTGTTTTAATAATTTATCTGTTTCAAAAAAAGCAGTGTAGAATTTTTCCATATCATTCAATGTTGAAGCAATGCTTCCTGCAGCATTAGCCAATGTTGCAAAATAACGATAATCTAAATATTTTGTTACATCTTCGCCATTGTGAAATGGTGTTGCTAAATTTGGAATATTTTTATACACATATGGATAGGTGTTTTTTAAATTTAAGGGTTCAATAATACGTGTTCTCAATAAATCAAAATAGTTTTGATCGTTTATGTTTTCTAAAATTCGTCCTAATAATAAGTAATTTGTATTACAATAATTGAATTTACCTATTTCATCAGGATGATTTTTCCCTACAGTATTCAACAGGTTTACACTATTGTAAATACTATCATTTTTGGCATAAAACATATCCTCGATATTCTGACCGATTACATTATCCAAGCCACTTTCGTGTGTTAATAATGTTTTTATAGTTAATGATGGATCTATATTATTGATAGTATCTAAATAGTTACCGATGGCATCATCAAGTTTTAAATTGCCTTTTTCTACTTCTTGCATTATCAATATTGCCGTAAAAGTTTTGGTAGCACTACCAATATTAAACACCTTATCAGCATCGAGGTTAGAATTTCCTAAACTTACGGTGTAATTCTTATTCTCTTTTTTAATTAATACAGCTACACCTTCTGGTTGTTCTTTTAATAAGTTGTCATATTTACTTTTTAGTGTTGTTAATGAGTTTTCTTGTGCAAAGCCTAAACTAAAGATTGCTAAGAATAATACGATGGTAATTTGTTTTAAAGTTTTCATAATTTTCTGTTTTTATATTTATTTATGCTGCAAACATAGGACGAGATGCTTACTCATAAAAAAAAGAAGGATAAAGAGCTTAGAAAAAATGATGAACCTTGAAATAGTATAAAATCTGTAAATTAAAGCCGTTTGTCCATAAAAAGGAGCCTTTCATCATTAAAAAAGTGGTTTTATTATCAAAAACTGTATTTTTGAACTAACTTTTAAGAAAAACTAATGTCCAAATTTGAAAAACTAATAGAAACAAAACTTGCTCAAAATATAGCAGTTTGGCTGTTTCTGTACTTTATATTTATTACTTCGGTACAAGCAGAAAATCGTATTGTTACCGCATTTTATATTGTACTTGGCTTAATGCCTGTTGTTTATGCTACCAATTTATTAGTATTGCCTTTTTTAAAAAAAAATAAAGCATTGTTTTTTGGCTTATTTTTTCTAAATGCCTTGTTTTTTACTATTATTATTTTTTTGATAATGAATTATCTTACCAAAGATGAATTTAATGTTGTAAAATTGATTAACTTTTTTGGATTAATACTATTAACGACTGTTTTTTCAATAGCTATCAAATTAGCCAGAGATAGTATCATCAAAAAACAAAAAGATAAAGAAGCCGAATTGCAATTGCTCAAAGCACAGTTAAATCCACATTTTTTGTTCAATACTTTGAATAATTTATATGGATTATCTGTCTTAAAATCAGACAAACTACCTAATCTAATGCTCAAACTATCCGATTTGTTGCGTTATAGTTTGTACGATACCAAAGAAAAATTAGTGCCTTTAGAAAAAGAACTGAAATATTTAGAGAATTATATTGCTTTAGAAAAAATACGCTTAGAAGATAAAACGGATATCCAATTTATAAAAAAAGGAAACTTTAATAATCAAAAAATCGCGCCGATGTTATTGATTGTGTTTGTAGAAAACGCCTTTAAACATTTGAATAAAGAAGGAAAAAGCAAGGTTATTATAAAAATAGAAAGCACAGAAAACACCTTAAATTTCTCTTGTGAAAATACGTTCGATAAAGCCGAAGTTGGCAAAAAGCAGTTAGAAACTCATAAAAGTGGTATTGGATTGCATAATGCTAAAAAACGTTTGGAATTAATGTATACCAATAATTATAAATTAACTATTTCTGATGCCAAAAGTTTGTATCTTGTAGCATTAAAATTAAACTATACTGCCTAATGAAAAAAATACGTTGCATACTTGCCGATGATGAACCTATTGCAAGACAGTTATTAGAAAATTATATAGCAGATATGCCAAATTTAGAATTGGTAGCATCGTGCAAAAATGCTTTTGAAGTTCTAGAAATTTTAGACACTGAAAAAATAGATTTATTGTTTTTAGATATCAATATGCCTAAGTTATCTGGTATTAGTTTATTAAAAACCTTGCAGCACAAGCCAGCGGTAATTATCACTACTGCTTATCCAGAATATGCCATTGAAGGCTTTGAACTTTCGGTAACCGATTATCTATTAAAACCTTTTTCATTAGAACGTTTTATGCAAGCAGTACGAAAAGTACGCTTGAACGAAACCCCAAAACCGCAAGTAATTGTTAATGCAGAAACCGCAACAGAAAAACCAAAACATATCTTTGTAAAAAGCGATAAAAAACTAATCAAGTTATTTTTTGATGAGATTAATCACATTGAAGCGTATGGTAATTACTTAAAAATATACACCAATAAAATGATTTTGATAAGTCAAACATTAACGGAGTTTTTAAGTAAATTGCCAGCTAATTTTATCCGAATTCATAAGTCATTTATTATCAATTTTGACAAACTAAAACATATTGATGGCAACCAAATTGTACTACAAAATGACACCAAGTTAACTATTGGAAAGTCGTACAGAAAAGCTGTTTTAGCAAAAATTGATGCTTGATTGAATTTTTTTCTATTGTCTTTCAGCGAAGCGGTCTTTAATCTTTTCTAATAAACTTCACCACAAGATACGATCATTTCGCCACAAGGCTACTATATTAATAGTATAAAGCATATTGTAAAACTACATTTGCACTGTTATTAATATAAAACTTTAAATTGATGAAAACGAAAATCACATTAAGCATTGCTCTTGTTATTGCTTATTTCTATTTTTTAGAAACCTCTTTTGCAACCATTAAACAGGTTACAATTACCGTTTCTGATACGACACGTATCAAAAAACATTTAAATTTTATTACCCAAACGGATCACTACCGTAACTATAAAAACCTAAAATCATTAAATGCTGTAGCGAGCTATATTTTTGATAATTTTAATCAATATGCAGATAGTACTTATTATCAAAAATATGAGGTCAAAGGCAATGAATACAAAAATGTCATTGCTGTTTTTGGTAGCGAAAACAAAGAAACCATAGTTGTAGGAGCGCATTACGATGTTTGCGAAGATCAACAAGGAGCTGATGATAATGCCAGCGGAACAGTAGCTTTGTTAGAACTTGCCAGAATGTTTCAAGGCAAAAAACTGAATTACAGAATAGAAATAGTTGCTTTTACCTTAGAAGAACCACCATTTTTTAGAACCCAGCAAATGGGAAGTTATGTTCACGCCAAATCCTTAAAAGATGCCAATATTGCTGTTTATGGAATGGTCTGTTTAGAAATGATTGCCTATTTTGATGATGCTAAAAATTCACAACAATATCCATTAGGTGTTTTAAAATATATCTATGGAAACAAAGCGAACTATATTACCTTGGTTAATGAATTTAGCAAAGGCAAATTTGCACGAAAATTCTCCAATATTTTTAAAAAAGCAAATACCATTCGTGCTAAAAAATTTGTTGGCCCAAAGTCAATGGAAGGCATTGATTTTTCCGATCATCTTAATTACTGGAATTTTGGTTATAGCGCTGTTATGGTCACAGATACTTCTTTTTATAGAAACGCCAATTACCACGAAAAAACAGACACCTTAGAAACCTTAAATATACCTAAAATGGCACAAGTTATTGATGGTGTTTATCAAACAATATTAAACCTTAAATAAAATAAATTATGAAAAATATATACTTACTCTTAGTGTTTTTTACCTTAACACTGAATGCTCAAAACAGAAAAAGTAAACTTCAAAAAGATTTTGATTATTTGATTACAGAACTGAAATCACAACATCAAGGATTGTATGAATATCTTCCAGAAAAGCAAGTAAATTCAGAATTAGAAAACTTGCGAAATTCCATTACAGACACGATGAGTACTTTAGACTTTTATCTTTTAGCACGAAAAGTTATTGGTTTAACAAACGAAGGACACACGAGTGTTTCCTTACCAAAATGGACAAAGATAAAAACAGGTTTATCCAAATCATTTTTACCATTAGCAGTTAAATTTTGTGGTAAAGAATTAGTTGTATCTCAAAATTATGGTAAAGCGATAAATGGAATTGAAAAAGGTACAATTATAAAAGCTATTAATGGGAAACGTATTCAAGCTATTACAGCAGAACTTATAAAGTTTATTCCTACAGATGGCTTTAATCAAACTTCAAAATACGAATGGATTGGAGGTGTTCATTTTGCATTACTATATCGTTTGGTTTACGGAAAATCAAAATTGTATAAATTAACTGTAGAAAATAATAATATTGAACAAACAGTGGATATTTCTGCTATTCGTTATACGCATTATAAAAGTAAAAATGCTATTCTAAAAAAAATAAAAATAGAAAGTAGCACTTTTTCTTTTCGTCAAATTAATGATAGTATTGCCTATTTGAGTATTCCTAGTTTTGGTAAAAAAAGTAGTTTTTATCCAAAATTCTACAAAGAAACATTTCAGAAAATTAAAAACTTAAATATAAAACACCTTATTATTGATATGCAAGATAATGGTGGAGGTACAGAAGGTGTTGAGAATTTATTGGTTAGTTATTTGATTCCTAAACGATTTAAAAAATATAAAAAAGTAACAGCTCTTCCTAAATCGTATGATGAAATTAAAGATAATAAAAGTGAAATTCGTGACCAATGGAAATTTAATGGAGTTATTGCTGAACGTGGAGATTTTACCTTATACAGTGATTATTATTCAGAATTAGATTACAAAAAACCTTCTAAACATTTGATTTATACAAATAAGCTATATGTTCTAATCAGTGGATACACCTTCTCTGGAGGTTCTGAATTTGCTAATATGATAAAAATGCAAGACAGAGGTGTTTTTATTGGCGAAGAAACAGGAGGTGCTTACGATGGTAATGTTAGCGGTTATAGCACAAGCATAAAATTACCCAACACGCGAATACGTGTAAGTATTCCAATTATTCATTATCAAATGAATGTTGATCCTATACAAAAAGGACAAGGCGTAAAACCAAATTGTGTTGTGCCACAAACAAGAACTTCATATTTAAATAATACAAATAATGCATTGGATTTTGCCTTGAATCTTATTCTAAAATAACCAACTAGTATATGTTTTTCTAATTTTTTACTAGGAATAAATTAAATTATTGCAACAATTACAAAGCAAGCAATTCCTAAATGTGGATTGAAAAATGACAAAACAACACCAATGATATAGGAAACAAACGAAATGGTTTCTTTCAAACTTTATGAGATAAGTGTATGTACTTTTGATTCTTTTCCATGAAAATCGGCAATAACTTTGGCTAAAATAGATTCGCCACAAGCACAAAAGTACTTTTCTTCTCCTGCTACCAATTCTGTTGGATAGGTTTTCTACCTGCAATTTTTGGTTTGCTCAGAATGTTTATATTTTGTTTTAATAGTTCTTTTAATAAATAAAATTATTATTTAATTATTTTGTAGCTGCTACATTTATTGTAAATCCAACCGCATCTGAAATCAAATAATCTACAGGAACACCTTGTGTACCTTTTGCGTTATATGTTAAATTCCAATCAGCTCTGTTGATAGAAAAATCTTCAGATTTTATAGATACTTTATCTGCTGTAATGGCAACATTTGCATTAAAAGTAATATTTTTAGTGATGTCGGAGATGGTTAAGTTTCCAGTGATTTTTGAATTGTAATCACCGCTTGTTTCTTCTAGTTTTGTCAATTCAAATTTTGAAGTTGGGTATTTTGAAGTATTAAAAAAATCATCAGATTTCAAATGTTTTTCTAAGTCTGTTATTTCATCTGATCCTGCTGGAAAACTTGTTACAGTTAGACTATTCAAGTCCATCGTTACAGTAGCATTAGTAAGTTTATTAGCATTAACTAAAAAAGTAGCGTCTTTGACAAGCACTTTTCCATAGCGTTGTTTTACACCACCTAAATGCGACGCACGCCAATCAATATTGCTGTCTTTGGTGACAGTTTTATAGGTTGCTGTTTCCGAAGTTGTTACTGTATTAACTTGTTTTGCTTCTTGAGTTGTTGCTTTTTGATCATTGTTTCCACAAGAAATTAATAATGTGCTTGCTACAAAGATTGTTAAAATTGCTGTTTTCATTTTTATTATTTTAGTTTTGTCAAAAATATACTTTTAAACATAGTTAATCAAAAAACATATGTTAATTAAATTATAAAAAATGAAACTCGTATTTGCTACACACAACCCTAATAAGACAAAAGAATTGGAAGCCTTAATGCCTCCGCATATTACCTTAATAAATTTGGACAGTATCCAGTGTTTTGAAGCTATAGCAGAAACAGCCCAAACGCTTGAAGGTAATGCCAAAATAAAAGCAGACTATATTACTGATCATTATCAAATAGACTGTTTTGCAGACGATACGGGTTTAGAAATAGAAGCACTTAATGGCGCGCCTGGCGTTTATTCTGCGCGCTATGCAGGTGAACCACAAGATAGTATCAAAAACATGGAGCTTGTATTAGATAATTTGAAAGGTATTACCAATCGTAAAGCACAATTTAGAACGGTCATAGCCTTGAATTTAGCTGGGAAACAATACCTTTTTGCAGGTATTTGCAAAGGCGAAATAATACAGACAAAAACAGGCGATTCTGGTTTTGGTTATGATCCTATTTTTAAGCCATTGGGCTCAACTAAAACCTTTGCTCAAATGACACTCGCAGAAAAAGCAGCTATTTCGCACCGTGGTATTGCTGTGCGAAAGCTCATTGCTTTTTTAGAAAAAATTAAAGCTCATTAAACGATAATAAATTACCTTTGCCATTAAAATATTACTTAATACGAAGCGTTTTAAGTTTATATTAATTGATTAAAAAAAATGAAAAAAATATTATTTTTACTATTCACAGCAATACTCTTTGTTGCTTGCAATGATTCTGATAACAAGCATATTGTTGATGTAAGTGACATTAAGGCTCAAGCCAATGTTATTCGTTTTGAGCAAGCTTTTTTTGGAAGTAAGCCAGAAGAATTACCTCAGTTAAAACAAAAATATCCTTTGTTCTTTAATCCTGCTACTCCAGATTCTGTTTGGGTTGCACAGATGACCGACACACTCAATCTTGAGTTGTATCACGAAACACAAAAGGTTTTTCCTAACTTTGACAAAGAAAAAGCAGCGTTTGTTTCTCTTTTTAAACATATAAAGTATTATTTTCCTACTTGGAAAGAACCAGAAATCAATACGTTGATTAACTATGTGGTCTATCCAGATAGAATGATTTATGCAGCTAAGTTTAATAAATTACTAGTTTCTGTAGATAATTATTTGGGAGAAACAGATTCATTGTATGTAGAAATACCAGATTATATGCGTAAGCAGATGAAACCAGATCAACTGGTTCCTGATGCTACATTGGCAATAGCAGCGCCTTTTGTGACTAAGCCTTACGATACCCATTTTTTATCCAAAATGGTTTATGCAGGAAAGAAACTTTATCTTGCTGATTTGTTTACACCAACATTTTCGGATGCCCGAAAAATAAATTATACAGACGAGCAAATACAATGGGCAAAAGATAATGAACCTTTTATTTGGCAATATTATGTGGAGCGCGAAATGCTATATAGCAATGATAAAAAATTGCGTAAATATTTTTTAGAATTAGCACCTTTCTCAAAATTTTTCTTAGAGGTAGATGCAGAATCTCCAGGGCGAATAGGGCAGTGGATAGGTTGGCAGATTGTACGATCATATATGACACATAATCCTAATGTGCCATTAGATAAAATGCTGCAAATGGATGCTGATGAATTATTTAAACACTCAAAATATAAACCACGAAAAGTGGAATAAAATAGTATATTATGACAAAACATAAATCAACAATCACGTTTAACATAACATTAGACGAAAACAAAGTGCCAGAAACCATTCAGTGGAATGCAGAAGATGGCGGAATTGCCAATAGAGATACTAAATCTGTAATGCTTGCTGTTTGGGACACCAAAGACAAAGAAACCTTAAAAATGGATTTGTGGACTAAAGAGATGCCGCTGGATGAGATGAAAGTCTTTTATCATCAAACATTGGTCTCTATGGCAGATAGTTTTGAACGCGCAACCAATGACACCAAAATGGCGGCAACAATGCGTGATTTTACAGATTATTTTGCAGAAAAACTGGAATTATTGAAGAAGGAGTAATTGTTGTCTTCTAAGCAATTTTATTAAAAAACGTAATAAAATATTGAGTCTTTTATCTGATACTATGGATTTTAGTAAAAAGCACCATTTATAGCTAAAATCAACGACTACATCTCTATCTTCCCAACAACCTGTTTGTTGATAGCATCTATATAATTAAGTAGGGTTTCAGCACCGTGTTTTGCGGTCGCTGAGGTCAAAAATGATGGTGGTAGCGGATCCCAAGTTTCAGCCAATTTCTTTTTGTACTTTAATATAGTATTATTAAGTTTTGAACTCGGCAGTTTATCTATTTTGGTAAAAATAATTGAAAATGGAATACCGTGTTCGCCTAGCCATTGCATAAATTCCAAATCAATTTTTTGAGGTGTATGTCTTGAGTCTACAAGTACAAATGCATTGATTAGATTTTTTCTTTGGATAAAATAATCTTGAATGAATCCTTGAAAAACCTTACGTTTTCCTTTAGAAACTGATGCGTAACCATAACCTGGTAAATCCACAAGAAACCAAGAGTCGTTAATGATAAAATGATTAATAAGCTGTGTCTTCCCCGGTTTTCCTGATGTTTTGGCAAGCTTTTTATTATTGACCAATAGATTAATCAATGAAGATTTTCCCACATTAGAACGTCCAATAAAAGCATATTCAGGTATGGGGTCTTTGGGACATTTTGATACATCTGTATTACTGATTACAAATGCTGCGTTGTTAATTTTCATCGATTAAAAATTATGTTTTTTAAGCCAAGATTCTACCATAGTATTAAATGTTTCTGGATGTTCCATCATTGGCGCATGCCCACATTTATCAATCCAGTTTAATTCGGAATCTGGAAGTAA
Source organism: Flavobacteriaceae bacterium (assembly GCA_027073495.1). Lineage (GTDB taxonomy): Bacteria > Bacteroidota > Bacteroidia > Flavobacteriales > Flavobacteriaceae > JALSVQ01. The sequence continues at coordinate 17,818 of JALSVQ010000020.1, forward strand.
TTTGTGAAACTCTTCAGCTACTTCGGGTGGTGTTACACCATCATTTTTCCCCCAAATAAGTGAAACGGGCACCTTTATATTAGGGATGTCCTTTTTCATATTATGCCGAATGGCGCTTTTGGCAAGATATAAAATACGGATTACCTTATTATTATCACCAACAGTTTCAAAAACTTCGTCTATAATCTCATCTGTAGCTACAGCAGGGTCATAGAATACATCTTGTACTTTCTCGGTGATATACGCTTTGTTTCCACGTTTAGGAAATGTATTTCCCATAGATTTTTCATAAAGTCCAGACGAGCCTGTAAGTACCAAGCCAATGACTTTGTCAGGGTTGTATTTGGTAAAATATAAAGCAACATGACCACCAAGTGAATTACCAAGTAAAATGGCTTTGTTGATTTTTTTGTGTGCCATAAAATCATAAAGATATTTTGACAGATTCTTCACATTTGTTTTGATAATAGATAATTTAAACAAAGGCAATTGAGGGATTATAATCTTGTAACCGCGTTTTGGGAAATGCGCAAACAAGTCTTTAAAATTGCTAAGACCTCCCATTAAGCCATGAAGCACAATGATTGGTGTTCCTTCGCCTTGCTCGTAGTACTCAAACTTTCCTTCTTTTATTAATGTATTATCCATTTTCTATTGTCGTCTTTATGAACTGCAAAGATACATTTTTTTTAACACATTTTTTAATGTCTTGATTTCACTTATACAGCCTTTCTTTAAGTGCTAATAATGAATTATTTATGCATTTTTTGTTCAAAAGTGTCAAAACTTATTAACAAAGTGGTAATTAATGGTAAAAAGTGGTAAAATTTTTATATTTTTGACCCTTAAAACAGTGAATAGCTACTTTTTATGATTAACCTAATCGGAACATACGAGTGTAAGATGGATGCTAAAGGGCGTGTTATGCTTCCCAATGCCTTAAAAAAGCAATTGGAAAGTGCGCTGCATGAGGGTTTTGTGGTTAAGCGTGCAGTTTTTCAATCGTGTTTGGAACTTTATCCAATGCAAGAGTGGAATGTGTTGATGGAAAAAATCAATAAGCTAAACCGTTTTAATAAGAAACACAATGATTTTATTCGAAGCTTTACCGCAGGGGTAAAAATCATAGAACCGGATAGCACAGGGAGAGTATTGATTCCTAAAGATTTGATAGCTTTCTCTGGTGTTAAGAAAGAAATTGTAATGTCTTCTTCAGTAAATATTATTGAAATTTGGGACAAAGGCAAATATGAAGATGCAATTGATGCTACACAAGCAGATTTTGCAAAATTAGCAGAAGAAGTAATGGGAGGAGTATCAGATGAGCAAAACAACATATCATAACCCAGTTTTATTAACGCAGACAGTTGCAGGCTTAAATATCAAACCAAATGGTGTTTATATTGATGTGACTTTTGGAGGCGGTGGGCATTCGCGTGAAATCATCAAACATCTTGATGATGATGGTTTGCTATTTGCTTTTGATCAAGATAAAGATGCTTGGAAAAATGCTATTGATGATAAACGTTTTACGCTTATTGGAGAGAATTTTAGATTTATCAATCGTTTTTTACGTTTTCACGGCATTAAACAAGTTGATGGTGTTCTTGCCGATTTGGGTGTTTCGTCCTATCAATTTGATGTTGCAGATCGGGGTTTTTCTACTCGTTTTGATGCGGCTTTAGATATGCGTATGAACCAAAGTGACACGCTAACGGCTTATCATGTTGTTAATAAATATTCAGAAGAACAATTGAGCGATATACTATATAAGTATGGCGAATTGCGTGCTTCTCGTGGTATTGCAGCAGCCATTGTTGCTCTTCGTAAAGAAGCGCCCATTGAGACGAGTAATCAGTTGCGCAATGCTATTGCTCGTTTTTTACCTCGTGGTCGTGAGCATAAGGTGATGGCGCAGCTCTTTCAAGCAGTGCGAATAGAAGTGAATCAAGAGTTGGAAGTGCTTAAAGAGTTTCTTTTGCAAATGCCAAAGCTCATAAAACCTCAAGGGCGATTGAGTGTTATCTCCTATCATTCTTTGGAAGACCGCTTGGTAAAACGCTTTATACGAAACGGTATGTTTGAAGGCGAACCAGAAAAAGATATGTTTGGTAATGTGTCGGTACCTTTTAAAAAAGTAGGGAAATTAATTATTCCTGATGCGGCAGAAATAAAAATGAATAATAGAGCGCGTAGTGCAAAATTACGTATAGCAGCAAAATTATAATTATGGCAAGTGTTAAAGATAACATATTATCTATTCTTCGTGTCGAATTTCTAATTAACGAAGATGCAGCAAAGAACTGGAGATTCATAGTCTTCATAGTCTTCTTGGCTATAGTAATGATTGCAAGTTCGCAAAAAGCAGATCGAAAAGTGTATCGTATTGCGCAGCTCAAAAAAGAAGTGATTGCCTTGCGTTCTTCGTTTGTAGCAACACGAAAAAAAGTAGAAAAATTAAAACTAGAATCATCAGTAATAGCGGCTGTTGATAAAATGGGATTGACAACTTCAAAAGAAACACCAATAGCAATTGTAAAAAAATAATGGAAATCACACAAAAACATATCGTACAGCGTGCAGCCTTTATGGCATTGGCTATGGTAGTGGTTGCCGTACTTATCATTGTGCAGTTGTTTAATATACAGGTTGTAAATGGCGAAAAATACCGTTTGCGAGCAGATAGATTAACAACTCGTGTTATTGATATACCTGCAGAACGCGGTAATATTTTTGCTGATGACGGTAGTATTTTGTCTTCTTCAACTTCAAAATACGATATTTATTTTGATGCGGTTACTGTACGAGCAAATGTTTTTACCGATCAAAATGTACAACAACTTGCAGATTCATTACATACGATGTTGCATGAGTCAGCTTCTTATTTTAGAACGAAGTTAAAGAAAGCAAGATTAAACAAGCAGCGTTATGTTTTTATTGCACGTAGACTGTCTTATCCACAATACCAACGCATTAAAAAATTCCCTATTTTTAACAAAGGAGCAATTCGAGGTGGTTTTATAGCAAAACAAAGTATTTCAAGAGAGTATCCTGCTGGAGAATTGGCACGTCGAACTATTGGTTCGGATAAAATGGTTTATGGAAAAGACGGCAAATTGTATTCACAGCATGTTGGTGTAGAAGGCTATTATAGTAATTTTCTAAAAGGTAAAAATGGCAGCAGATTAATGCAAAAAATAGGTAAAAATAAATGGAAACCTATTAATGATAATAACGAACTAGAACCTGTAGAAGGTAAAGATATCATCAGTACATTAGATTTGACTATACAAGATATTGCGCATAATGCTTTAAAAAATCAATTGCAAAAATTTGAGGCAGAGTTTGGAACGGCTATCGTTATGGAAGTAAAAACAGGAGCGATTAAGGCAATGGTAAATTTGGGTAAGAATGAAGGGGATACAGGGTATTATGAAACGGTTAACTATGCTGTTGGTACGCCGTATGAACCAGGCTCTACATTCAAATTAGCGAGTCTTTTGGCTGTTTTGGAAGAACAAAAAATTGATACTGCTACAGTGATAGATACAGGAGATGGGAAGTATAAAGTGTATGATAAATATGTACGTGATGATCATCACGGTGGATTTGGTCAAATTACTATTGCAGAAATATTTGAAAAATCTTCAAATATAGGTTTTGTAAAATTAGTGCAACAGTATTTTAATTCGAAACCTAAAAAATTTGTAGACCGCTTGCGCAATATGCATTTAGATAAAAAAACGGGTATTGTTATAAAAGGAGAAAAGACACCAAAGATACCGTATCCTACAGATAAAACTTGGAGCGGATTATCACTGCCTTGGATGACGCACGGTTATGGTGTAGAATTGACACCGTTACAAATATTAACTTTTTATAATGCTGTTGCAAATAATGGTAAGATGATGAAACCCTATTTGGTTTCTGAAATAAAACAATGGAATACAACAATTAAGAAAATACAGCCTGTAGTAATTGATCCTTCTATTGCTTCTCCAAAAAATATTAAAATAGTACAAAAATTACTTGAAAATGTAGTCAAAAAAGGAACAGCAAAAAAAATATATAATCCCGATTTTCTTCTTGCAGGAAAAACGGGTACAAGTCAGGCAAACTACTGGAAAGGTGCTGCGTTTAAACAATACATTTCCTCTTTTTCAGGTTTTTTTCCTGCTGATAATCCACAGTACTCTTGTATTGTTGTGGTTTATCATCCTAAAAAAGAAATCGGCTATTTTGGTGCTGAAGTTGCTGCGCCAGTGTTTCGAAAAATTGCTGACCATTATTACATAAAAAATAAAATTAAAGAACCATATGAAAAATCGAATGTAGCAAAAAAAGTTTTGCAATCTAACTATGCAAAGGCACATAAAATAGCACAAAAATATAAAACTATTATGCCAGATGTAAAAGGACTTCCTGCAATGGATGCTTTGGCTATTTTAGAAAATATGGGTTTGCGTGTTAAGCTCAATGGTTCTGGAAAGGTTATAGAGCAATCTATTGAAGCAGGAAAAAAAATAAATAAACAGCAGCAAATAATACTTAAGTTATCGTGAAAAATCTTAAAAACATATTAGACCAAGTAGCTATAGAAGCAGTTTACGGAACAACAGCTTGCACTGTTAATGCTTTGCAGTTTGATTCACGTGCTATTGTAGCTAATGATGTTTTTATAGCCTTGAAAGGGGTGCAAGCAGATGGGCATTTGTTCATTGCTAAAGCTATTGAAAAAGGAGCTACAACTATTGTTTGTGAAGTAAAACCTGAAGTGTTAAAAGATGCTGTTAATTATATAATAGTAAAAAATAGTCGTCTTGCTTTGGCGCTTATGGCAAGTAATTATTATGAAAACCCTTCTTCAAAATTAACACTTGTAGGTGTTACAGGCACGAACGGAAAAACAACTGTGTCGAGTTTGTTGTATCAATTATTTACTAATGCGAATAATGCTGTGGGTTTAATTTCTACAGTTGAGATAAAAATAAAAAATAAGATATATAAAGCCACACATACCACACCAAACCCATTACTGTTGAATTATTATCTCAACGAAATGGTGAAAGCAGAAGTAAAATACTGTTTTATGGAAGTGAGCTCTCACGGCATATCGCAAGAGCGTATTGCAGGTCTGCATTTTGCAGGAGCTTTATTTACCAATATTACACAAGATCATTTAGATTATCATAAAACATTTAAAAACTATCTGGATACCAAAAAAACCTTTTTTGATGGATTGCCAAAAACTGCTTTTGCATTAACTAATGCTGATGATAAAAATGGCTTGGTGATGCTTCAAAATACAAAAGCAAAAAAAATGACGTATTCATTACGTACGTTAGCTGATTTTAAAGGTAAAATTATAGAAAATAGTTTTGAAGGGATGTTGCTTAGCATTAATGACCAAGAAGTATGGACAAAACTTGTTGGAAAATTCAACGCTTACAATATGCTACTCGTTTATGGAGCAGCTGTTACTTTGGGTATGGAACCTTTAGAATGCTTGCGCTTGATGAGCGAATTACGTACTGTAAATGGGCGTTTTGATTATTTTGTAGCACCTAATGGTGTAACCGCTATCATAGATTACGCACATACTCCAGATGCTTTAGAAAATGTATTGAGCACTATTAATGCTATTCGTACAGGAAACGAACAGTTGATTACAGTGGTAGGTTGTGGTGGCGATAGAGATAAAGATAAAAGACCAAAAATGGCTGCTATATCGGCACACTTGAGCACGCAGAGTATCTTTACATCAGACAATCCTCGAAGCGAAGATCCTGATGTTATCATATCTGAAATGGAAGCAGGAGTTTTACCTCAAGATTACAAAAAAACACTCAGTATTACCGACAGAAAACAAGCTATCAAAACGGCTGTTAAGTTAGCTCAAAAAGGAGATATTATTCTCATAGCAGGTAAGGGGCACGAAACATATCAAATCGTAAAAGACAAAGTATTAGACTTTGATGATTATAAAACTATAAAAGAACTATTAATTCACTAGCACAAAAAAATTATGTTATACTATTTATTCGATTCATTAGAAAAAAGTCAACACATTCCTGGAGCAGGACTCTTTCAGTATTATAGTTTTAGGGCAGCACTTGCTTTATTACTATCACTGTTTATCTCATTGGTTTTTGGAAAAAAAATAATTTTGTATTTGCAACGTAAACAAATTGGAGAATCTGTTCGCGATTTAGGTTTGGCAGGGCAAATAGAAAAGGCAGGAACACCTACAATGGGAGGTGTCATCATAATACTTGCTACTTTAATACCGACACTTTTGGTTGCTAAATTGGGCAATATTTATATTATAATGCTATTGGTTACTACCATTTGGATGGGTTTTGTAGGTTTTCTTGATGATTATGTTAAAGTTTTTCAAGGACATAAAGATGGAATGAACGGGCGTTTTAAAGTGATGGGACAAATATTTTTGGGTATATTTATTGGCGCTACAATGTATTTTCATCCAGACATTACCATTAAACAAGAGATAAAAACGACTCAAGTACAAACTATAGAAAATCAGAAAGTAAAATTTGGCGAAGCTGAAAAATCACTAAAAACAACAGTTCCATTTTTCAAAAATAACGAATTTAGTTATGAAGCATTTTTTAAACCTTTATTAGGTAAATTTGCTTGGATAGGTTTTATTCTTTTTATTGTATTTATCATTACAGCAGTATCCAATGGAGCCAATCTAACCGATGGTCTTGATGGTTTGGCTGCAGGAACTTCTGTCATTATGCTTATAGCCTTAGGGTTATTTGCTTGGGTTTCGGGTAATATCATTTTCTCAAGTTATTTGAATATAATGTATATCCCAAATTCTGGTGAAATCACCATTTTCTTAGCAGCTTTTGCAGGTGCTCTAATCGGTTTTTTATGGTACAATACGTATCCTGCGCAAGTTTTTATGGGAGATACTGGTAGTTTGACAATTGGAGGTATTATAGCAGTTATCGCTATTATTATTCGTAAAGAATTATTAATTCCATTGCTTGCTGGTATATTTTTAATAGAAAATTTTTCTGTAATACTACAAGTGGCTTATTTTAAATATACCAAGAAAACTACAGGTACAGGAAAACGTATTTTGTTGATGTCTCCACTGCATCATCATTATCAGAAAAAAGGAATTCATGAGAGTAAAATTGTAGCGCGATTCTGGATTGTAGGAATCATGTTGGCGGTACTTTCTGTTATAATGTTAAAACTAAGATAATTATGTATAATTTAATAGCATCTCGTAAAAATAATTTAGCAAAAGCAGCAGCAGAGCAACTTATATCTGCTCGTAAAAGTAGTTTGCTTGCACAGTTTGGCTGTGAAGAAAATGAAGCACATCGTATGGAAAAAGTACTCAATTTTCAAGAGGTTACTTATATCAATGATTCAAAAGCTACGACTGTCAACGCTACTTTCTTCTCTTTGAATAGACTCAAAGGAGATATCATTTGGTTGGTAGGAGGTATCAATAGATCTGCAAATTTTCATGAACTGTTGCCTTTGGTACGTGAGAAAGTAAAAGCCATCATTTGTATTGGAAATTGTAATGATGAAGTAATTAGTGTGTTTGGCTCAGTTGTGGACATAACTATAGAAACAGCTACTATGGGTGAAGCTGTTCAGATAGCGAAACAATTAAGTGTAAAAAAAGATACGGTTTTATTGTCTCCGGGGAGTAGTGCTTTTGATTTGTATGAAGATTATGTAGCACGTGGAGATGCTTTTGTAAAAGCTGTAAGAGCAATATAAAAAATGGAAGTAGCAAAACGAAATATTAAGGGAGATCCTGTTATTTGGGCAATAATGATGTTATTAGGTTTAATATCATTGGCGCCTGTATTCAGTGCGAGTAGCAATATTGGGCTCTCTGCTGAGGTTGCCACCAATTGGACATTTTTCATCAAGCATTTGGCACACCTTATTATTGGTTTTGCCATGCTTTATGTTACGCATTTGATTTCGTTTAAAAAATTTGGCGCATACCGCTACATACTTATATTTATTGCTATTGTTTTATTGCTAATTACCTTTGCGCAAGGCACAACCATCAAAAATGTTAATGCAGCACGTTGGATACGCATACCAATAGTAGGACTTTCATTTCAAACATCTACTTTGGCATCAGTGTTTGTTATGATTTTTACAGCAAAATATGCTGCAGGATATCAAAAGACAGATACATTCA
>JALSVQ010000021.1 GCA_027073495.1 Flavobacteriaceae bacterium
TCATACTTTTGAGCAGAAATAGTTATGCTATAAAAAGCAATAGTAAAGTAGAGTATATATTTAAACATTTTATTATTTTTCAAGATTGCAAAGATAAAAATTCTATTAATAATTAATCACAGTAGCATTAAAACATTTTTTTTGTCAATTTATTGCGCATCAACACCATCAATTTCTTCTATCTACACCCCAGAGTAATTTTCGCTTTATGGTTTTTAGAAAGGTCTTATCTGACAATTGAATGAGTTTTATCTCAAAATCAGCTTTTTGAATACTAATTTCAGTATCGTTGGTGATAGTATAAATACGAGAATCCAACGATAATAAAGCCTCTTTCTCACGACTATTTACTTTGAGGTTTATGTGTGTTTCGTCTGGTATAACAAGTGGTCTTGCATTAAGGTTATGTGGTGCAATGGGTGTAATAACGAGGCTTTTTGCACCAGGTGTAAGCAACGGGCCACCACAACTTAGTGAATAACCTGTTGAGCCTGTAGGTGTAGCTACGATTAGACCATCTGCCCAATAAGATGTTAAACGTTCTTCATCGAGAAAAGTTTCTACAGAAACCATTGCAGTAGTATTCTTTCTACCAACGGTTATTTCATTGAGTGCATAGTTTAAACCTTCTAATTCTGAAATAGCAGGTTTTGTTTCAACTTGAAGCAATGAGCGTTTTGATATAGCATAACTATTGCTCCGCACACTATCAAGCGCTTTTTCAATTTCGTTTTTTTGAATGGTTGCCAAAAAGCCCAAGCGCCCTACATTAATACCGAGAATAGGAATTCCTAAATCTCTTATTAATGTTGTTGCTCGCAAAATAGTACCATCACCACCAAGGGTAATAAAAAAATCAAAAGTAGTATCTAGATCTTCATAACTGCCGAAAGTCTTGTAAACGGCTAAAGATTTAATATTGAATTTTAATAAATCATAAAACTCTTCTTCAAAATAAATACTATCATTATTTGCATTAAGATTGGCTAAAAGCTCTTCAATATAGGGTTGCGTGCTCTCTTTGTAGAACTGACCGTGGATTGCTATTTTCATACTAAATGAATTATAATTCGAAAAAACGTGTTAAATAATTAGAACGTTCTTTCAATTCTTGAATATATTTGTCATCCACATTATCAGAAATAATATGGTAGCCGTAACGTCTAAAAGCACTCAATATCGTGTTGAGTTGTTCACTAGCTAACTTAATAGTGATATATGCTTTTTCTGCTGTTAGTTTTGATACAAATAGTCCTAAAATACGTCCATTTTCAGATTCTATTATTTGACTAATTTCACTAATACTATATGCTTTCAGGCCTTTAGATAAGATAATTGTTGCGCCGATATGCTCCATAAGTGGCATGTCATTGAGCAGTGATATAAAATCCATCAATTCATAATAGCCTATATATTCTTGCTGCTGAGAAAGTACAGGTATTATATTGGCATCATTTTCTCCAAATGCTTTAATGGCTTCAAACCAATTAGCTGTAACGTTCACTTGAAAAGAATCGAAAAGATAAGTCAAATCTCCAATAGTAGCATAGCTATCATCAATGGTTTGAATGTCTGCTTCGGATAACATTGCTATCAATTTTCCTGCTTCAACCACAGGAATGTGAGATAATGTATTGGTAGCTATCAATGCTTGCGCCTTGGCAACTGTATCTGTTAGTGCCAAAGGTTTAATATCATTAATTATAAAATCTAAAAATAACATATTTTGTCTTTATGCTGCAAAATAATGAAATAAAACACACAAAACATTGCTTTTGTTTGTATTTTTGTCAAACGAATAAAAAAACAATGACAAAATTAAGTGTAAATATCAATAAAATAGCCACTTTGCGTAATGCAAGAGGTGGTGATTTTCCAAGTGTTACAAAAGCAGCGATTGACATCCAATCTTTTGGTGCAGAAGGCATAACAGTGCATCCAAGACCTGATGAAAGACACATACGCTATGCAGATATTGCAGCGTTAAAACCCATTATAACTACTGAATTTAATATTGAAGGAAATCCTATTCCTCAATTTATAGACTTAGTACTTGCTAATAAGCCACACCAAGTTACATTAGTGCCAGATGCTGAAGATGCTATTACTTCAAATGCAGGTTGGGACACCATAAAACATGCAGATTTTCTTAAAGAAGTAATACAAGAGTTTAAGAATAACGGTATTCGGACTTCCATTTTTATAGATACCGATTTAAAATTGATAACAGGAGCAGCAGCATTAGAAGTAGATCGTATAGAACTCTATACAGAAGCCTTTGCCCATGAATATACATTAGGTAATCTTGCAGCCGTAAAGCCCTATACAGAAGCCGCTGAACTTGCCCATAAACTTGGTTTAGGCATTAATGCAGGACACGATTTAAGTTTGGATAATATTGCTTTTTTTAAGCAAGAAGTTCCATATTTGGATGAAGTGTCTATCGGTCATGCACTTATAGCTGAATCGTTGTATTATGGACTACAAAATGTAGTGAGTATGTACCTCAACAAGCTAAAATAATGGAAATACTCCACAGTAATATAATAGGAGAAGGAAGCCCGTTTTTGATATTGCATGGTTTTCTAGGTATGGGCGATAATTGGAAAACCATGGCAAAACGTATTGCTTCGCTTGGTTTTCAAGTGCATCTTATCGATCAGCGAAATCACGGACATAGCTTTCATGATGATACTTTTGATTACGAAACACTGGTCGATGATTTAAGTCAATATTATCACTATCATAATATTGAAAAAGCTGTAGTGATGGGACATTCTATGGGCGGAAAAACAGCAATGCTTTTTGGAGTAATGCATCCTGAAAAGGTAGAAAAACTCATTGTTGTGGATATTGCACCAAAAAGTTATCCTGTGCATCACGATTTTATCTTAAAAGGACTGCAAGCTTTAGATTTTGAACAGGTAAAAAGCAGAAAAGATGCAGAAACAATACTTAAACAGTACATTCCTGATTTTGGTGTACGTCAATTTTTGATGAAAAACCTTTATTGGAAACACAAAGGAGAACTTGCACTGCGTATTAACTTAGAAAGCCTCGTGGACAATATTGAAGAAATAGGCGTAGCACTACCAGCAATGACTGTTTATGAAGGAGAAACCTTGTTTTTAAAAGGCGAACTATCTCCATATATCAAAATGGAAGATCAAGCCTTGATTGCTGCCCATTTCCCAAACAACACCATAATTACTATTGCTAAATCTGGGCATTGGTTGCACGCAGAAAATCCAAATGATTTTTTTGATGCTATGGTGCAGTTTGTTTCTTGATTTTTATTTATGATAATGAGGATTAAACCATTTTTTTCATTGCCTGTACTCGATTCTTTACATTGAGCTTAGAATAAATATTTTTTATATGTGTTTTTATGGTGTTTTTAGACACAAAAAGCGTATTGGCTATTTCTTCATTATTTAAACCTTGCCCAATAAAACCAAGCACTTCTTCTTCACGTTTAGAGAGGTTATATTGGCTTAACTGCTCTAACATTTCAACTTTTTCTACAGACTTATCATGCTTCATTTTTGTTTTCAAATCTTCAATTTTTAAAACATAAGATTGTAGTTCTGAATTGAGATTTTGCATTTCAAGATCTGCATTTTTATGGTATAAATACAATATTACAAGCAAAGAGATAAAAGCTAAAACACCAAAAGCAATAGAAAAAAGCATTCTTTTATAATTCCGCTTTGCTTTAATAAGGTTTTGTTTTTTTGCAAGTGCCAATTTTTGAATTTCTTTATCTTTAATATCAGTTTCATAGGCTATCTGTGTACTAATTATACTTTTTTGAGACGCCTCATTAATGATACTATCTTGATAAATATTTGCGGTTTTATTTGCTTTTAATGCTTTTTTATAATTTTTTTTCACCTCGTAATAAGAAACTAACGCATTATAGCCAAGTACAATATTTTCTTTAGATCCAATTTCACTAGCAATAGCTAATCCTTTATTGATATTTTGAAACCCCTCATTATTCATCTGAAGATGAATTTGACTTTTTCCAAGATTAATTAATGCATTACTCAGATAGCGTTTATTCTTTTTAGCCGTTAATTTAGAAATTGCTCCTTGATAATAGGCTATTGATTTTTCATAATTACCTTTTTTTTGATTGAGCTGTCCCAATAAAGTCAGTTCAATATTATTTTTATTAGGTTTTGTTAATGCTAACGCTTTTTGAAAAAAATCATTTGCTTTGTCATAATCTCCCTTTAGCATATACACTTCGCCTATATTAGCCAAATCATAACGTTCTCCTCGTTTTCGGTTCAATATTTTTTCTACTTCCAAAGCCTTTTCAAAATAATATAAAGCCTTATCATATTCTCCTGTGTTAATAAACACATTGCCTATACCATTAAGAGAAATGGCTTTACTCTTGTTGTTTTTAACAAGATTAGCAAATTTTAGTGCCTTAAAATAATAGGTAAATGCATCTTTTTCAAGATTTAATTTTCGATACGAAACACCTAAGCTATTTAAACATTTAATTTTTCCTAAAGTATCCGTTGTTTGGTTGTAAAAACTCAATGCACGCTTATGAAAATTGACAGACTCACCAAACTCACTATTATAACGCGCTGAAACACCCATTTTGTTGTACGTATTGGCTAAACCATTAACGTCATATATCTTTGTAGCTACTTTCAACGCTTCTTGTATAATAGCATCATTTATTTGGTGCTGCTTTATGGATTTATTATACAATGCAAGTAAACTAGTAACTTTGCTTTTATCATTAGGCAAAGCCTTTGTTACTTCAAAGGTGCTATCAATATTTATATTATTGTGTCCTTTATCTTGCGCATTACTAACAATAGCCTGCAAAATAAAGAATAATAGCACTAAAAAACGCATAGTTAAAAAAGTAATTTTATAGTACAAATATACGTAAATATTTAAAAAAAAATACTTTTATGTATTTTAAATTAAAAAAAAAATCTAACAAACATCATTGATAAATAATTGTTTATATTTATACAATTCTGCTACAAATCTAACAGAAACAAAATGATATAATTTGAATACCATTTTGTTTCTTTTCTACTGTCGGTTCAACTTTAAATATTTCAACTACTACTGCATCATTTTCTTCATCAATTGAAATTGCTGTTTAAGTTCCTCATCAGACAAATCTTGCATTTCAGGATTTTGTTTTGTCATTTGCTTAAATTCTTCAAAAGTCATGTTTTTAATTTTTTGTTTATTTACTTTCATTTCGTCTTGTGATTCTTTATATGCATCATCAGAAAGATAGCCTGCATCTTTTATCACAGGAAAATCTGGCAATACAAAATTTGAGTCCTCAATTGCTATATCAAATTTTACACTTATCGCTTCTTTTGTAGTAGTTATACCCATTATTTTTGAAACTGTCTTGAGTGAAATGCCTTTATAAACCCATTGTTTAGCACCCATGGCATCCCAAATCTCACAAGGATAACCCAAAAAATTTTCTTCGCCTACTTTTTTCCCTCCAACGGATTTTAACATTTCTTTTCCTGCATTTCCTGCATCGGTATTGGTGTTTTTCATCAGTTCCATCATGGGGTCTCTTCGCAAGTAGATACTTGCGTTTTTAAAATTGACACTATAACTTTTTCCGTTGTCTAACTTATTGATGGTGTGCGTTGTTTCCTTTTTTATTTTTTCTTTACCAAATAGATTCATTTTGGTAGTTTGATTGGTATTCTCTTCTACCAATTCAATAGCTCCCCAATCTTTAAAATATAAATTTGAAGTACCACTACCTGTTATAGTACTTCCCATTACAGTACCTGTTGTTGTCATTTTGTAAGTAACCATACCAGATTTCACATCATAGCGTTTTAATTTTCCAGCATTATTATTTAATACAGCCGCCATGTCATTTATTGGCAGCTCTTCAGTCTTATTGGAACAAGCCACTTGTAGTAAGACTAAAACTATGGATAATTTTATTATTTTTTTCATCTTTTACTATTTTTAATTTACACATTGTTTTTAGAAAAACAAGGGAAGACAACAAGACCTTCCCTTGAATAATTCAACTTAAACTTAACAAACATTATTTTTAAAATTTTCCAACAGGATACTATATAATGGTTTTTGAATTAATTTAATTTTTGTTTTCATAATATTACTGTTTTATTGGTTTAATTAAAATTTTACAAATTCTACTCTGCGGTTATTTGCTTTTCCTTCTGGAGTACTGTTGTTATCAATTGGTTTGGACTCACCAAAACCAGTATATTTTAATCGGGTTTTATCGATACCCAATTCTATGAGTTTGTTCATTACGGTTTTGGCTCTTTCTTTAGATAAAGTCAAATTGGTTTCATCGCTTCCATCTGCATCCGTATGTCCTTCTACACTAAATTTAATATCAGGGTTTTTAACCATTAATTTATAAATACGGTTTATTGGCCCCATACTTTCTGGTTTGAGTGTGGCTTTATTGACATCGAATTTTATTCCATTAACGATGATTTTACCATCGGACAAAACACGTTTGTAATATTTAACACCACCTTTGGCAATGCGGAAGTTTTTAACATACATATTGTCATTACCTGCTTCAATGGTGATTCCTGTTGGATTAACTTCTAAATGTGGAATATTAATTAAACGCGTATCATTAAAATAGGCTTTATATTTCCCTTTGGTATAAGCAATAGATATGTGTTTCCAAGAACCAGTTTTTTCAACAGACCAATTTATATTTTCCGTACCTGGATAATCTTTTTCAGAATCGCCAAACTCTAAACCATGTGGCATTACTGTTAAATTTTCCATTCCTGAATGTCTTTGATTTTTTTGATCTAATAAATATACCCAAAGTCTATTTGCAGTAGAACTTCCTTTAGAAAACCACACATCAAATTCAATAGTAAATACATCAGGAAGATAATCTTCTTTTGAGTTTTTTAAGTAAGGTACAATGTAAGAACCGTCACTAAGGAACATGATTACTTTTTGATCATCAAAATCGCCAATTTCTACACTACCTTTATACAAATCCCAACGGCTCGGGAATTCACCGTTTTCTTCATCAGCATTTGGTCCGTCTTCAAAAATCACCGTGTCACCTGGAACAAAATCATATTTATTCCACACTAAATTGTGTTTTTTAGCTTTATCAGCTGCTTGTGTTTCAGTATTATTTGAATTTTCGGTGTTTGAAGTAGCATCTGTTTCTTTGTTTTTTGACTTTTTATTTTTCTTGCTTTTCTTTTTTTTGTTTTTACCATCTATCCCATCTTCGGCTTTATCAAAAGTCTTATCAATACCTTTATCTACACGTCTTTCCGAACGTCTTTCGGCTTCTCTTTTTATTTTTTCTTCAGCATGTTTTTGTAACTTTTTTAGAAATTGTGCTTCAGCATGTTGTGGTGTCATTAAAAATATAAAGAGTATGGCTATTATTTTAATTATTGTTTTCATAATGAATTCTTATTAGCTGTTTTCTATTGTTTAATCATTTTATATGTTCCTATAGCTGTACCTATTTGTATTTTAACGAAATAAGTGCCTTGTACTAATGTTGATACATCAATAATATCTGCCGCATTATTAATTTCTTTTTGATAAACTTGTTGACCTAATACAGAAAATATTGCTATACTATCAATAGGTTCATCTGCTTGTATGTGTAAGCTATTTTGTGTTGGATTGGGATATAACTGTACATTAAATAATGCTAAATCTTCAATACTTGCTGTATCTACTGCTGCTATACAAATACCAACAGATCCAAAATCGTTATTATTCCATTCCCATACACGTAACCAATAATAATTACCCGCTGTTAAACCTGTAATATTATTAGTTCCCGTAGAACCAGTTGCTATATTTCCACAAGTTAAAGGCGTCGTACTTGTTTCGGAATCATAAATAGCATAACCCAAAGCTCCCCAGTCGCCGTTATTTGGACGGTTAATTTTTATACCACCAGAAGTTGGCGCAATAAATTTATACCAAGAGTCACCACCAGCATAACTAGCACAAGCAGGCGTTCCGTTTATTGGAGAGGAATCTGTAACACCATTAGCATTATACACCATTGTAGGATTGGTGCAAGTAACACCTATATTATTAACTGATATTTCTTCAGCTCCTGTTGCTTCATCGTTTTGAGGAGGAATACCATTTAATGTTAAGGTGAAATTTGCTATTGAACTGTTAGAACTAGATACATAAATATAGTATTCTTCTCCTATTTGGGTTTCAAATTCGGCATAGGGATTAATTTCTTCAATATTAAATTCACAATTCAAATTTGAACAATCTGTTCCTGTTAGTACGGCTAAATTTAAAGAGTAATTATAAGGAGATGCATTAACGTCAATACTCACTACTCCTCCGTAAGTAGAAGTAAAATGATACCAAACACCATAGTTATTTGATGTATTTCCACAAGTTGTAATACTAATATCTGCTCCTGCTGTTGTACCTTGAATAGTTTGATTTAGGGTTAATTCTTCGGCTTGACTACAATCATTATTTGCTGGTTCAGTATAATATACATCAACAGTTAAATTACCTTCTTCTATATGATTTGTAGTACTGGAATAATCACCTAAGTTAATCATATATCGTTTTCCAGCCGTTACTTGAGCTGTTAAATGTTCGCTAGTACCTAAACCATGACTATCTGCACTACCTGTACAAGAATAATTAGTAAAATCTAGATATTCACTTGGATCGGTTAATTCGTATAAACCTATTTCTAAATCTACTTGACTTGCGATAGCGTCTATATTTATTTCGCCAGTAGCAGGTGCATAAAAAGAGTACCATACACCATCATTCATTCCTGGAGCACAAACGGTAACAAATCCATTGGTTGTAGTATCATCATTGTTTGTGGTAGCATCTATAGACTGTGTATTTGAATACGGAAAATTAGAGATGGAATATGCGCTCCATCTATCATCATTACTTGGGTGTTTGTATTTGAAAATTACACCAAAAAAGTTTGTATAAGGTTCGGTATTATAATCATTTTGAGAATAGTAGCTTTCTCCTAAATTTACCCAATATTGAGTTCCTGCAGTTACATCAAAAAAATAAGAAGCACTGTTACCACCATCTTGTCTAGATACAGTAACACAAGATAAACTATTACAAGAACCAGAGTAAACTTCAACAAAAGAATTAGTCAAAAAGCCTACATATATTTCCATTTCCCAACTATGTGTTGGTGTAAAAGTGTACCAAATACCATCATAAGTTCCCGAATTACAAGAATTTACACCTCCATTGTTATTATATGCTCCTAAAATCTTTTGATTTTGTACCCAAGTATATTGTTCTTCGGGAATAGGAACTATTGTTGCATTACTACAAGTATCATTAAGCGGATTACCTGTTATTCTTACCCAAGCAACTCCTGCACCGTACGTAATACCGTGGTCTAAATCGTCGTATTTAAAACCAACTCTTAAATCAGAGCGGTCAATTCCGGGATGTGAATTCATATACGATTCTAAATTTAATACTACATCTGCTGTAATCATATCAGAAGTATAGGTTGCCATATGCAACCACGCATTAGAGTTATTGTCTAATACCAAAACAATTAACTCGCCATTTCCGTAAGTGCCTGAAGTTCTTAAAGAGCCATAGAATTCTAATTTTAAATTGGTAAAATTAGAGGCATCTAATCCTGCTTCAGTCCGTGCTAAAATTGCAACATTATGGCTCGTTTCATCTGCTGAATAATCGCTAAAAATAGCCGCATTGTTATCAAAATTCCAGTCAGTAGCATCCGACCAAGGAAAATTTCCTGTTCCAAAAGTCCATTCTGATGCTCCTTCACCACCCCAAGTTGTCCAATCACTTGGAATTGTATTTCCATCAAAATCTTCTTGCCAAAGTACGCCTTGGGCAAAAGATTGTATTCCAAATAGGAATATAAATAAGTAAATAAATTTTTTCATTTTTTTTTCATTTTTTAATAATTTTATAAGACGTAAATTGTTTTGTGTTGTCATTTGTAATCAGTAACATATAAACCGCTTTTGGAAGTTGTTTTAAAGAGATCTGCTTGGTGTCTGAGTTTTGGGTTTTATAGGTGGCTATCTCTTTACCTAACAAGTCATAAAGTGTAATGGTATAGTTACTTGTTTCTGAGAAGGATACAGTTACAAAATTAATTGCCGGATTAGGATAAAGTTGTACCCCTGATAATGGTGTATAGTCATTTAATCCTAAACTACTCATCATATCTGTTCCTATAAAACCTTCTGAGATATGTGTGGTTCCGTTTGTGGTTTCTTGAACGGCTACTTCTCCTATGGTATAAACCATTGAAATAGTACCGTTGGTAGCACTTGCACCACCGCTGTCTATACTACTTTTTTTTATGGCTGTTTGGCTGAAACTGCTTATAACTATTAGTATAGTTACTATTGTTATAATTTTTTTCATGAATTTTATTTTTTAAATATTAATATTTCAAAACTTGGATTATGTCCACAAAAACTTGCTCCTGCATCACTTAAATTGCCATTTAAATCATACTGTCTTAAAAGAAGTTCGCGAGAGCTACCTTCGAATTTATTCACAACAAATACAGTAGGTACAGATAATTGATTACCCTGATAAGTAGCATATCGACTATTAGGCGTAACTACAACTGTTAGATCGTCTATTTGGTTTCCAAGATAAGTGTCAAATACTACTTGGTATCTGCCAACAGAATTATATTTAACAGTAAAACCATCAGTTGCGTTACCACTATATAACTCTTGATCGACAGTCATATTACAACCCAATGTAAAAGTACCATACATAAATGCTTTCATATCTGCATTGCCAGATTTAGTTGCGCGAATTTTATTATCACCCATTTTTAAATCTGAAGTAACCTCACCATCAACCTCTAAATTCCCCCAAGCTTTGATGTTACCATAAGATTCAACAGCGGTAGTACCTACCACGTAACCATTAGTATAAAAACCTTTTTGTGAAAAAACACGACCATCATCATCTACTTTGAATTTTAGCAAACTTCCTCTAGTTGCCTCTATAAATTGTGATCTGTTATTTAAACCACTACCAGATGTGTTTTGATCTATATAAAGATTAAGTACATCTTTACCTGCTGTAAGATCACCAACTCTAAAATCTACTAATTCACTATCTGGATTTGCGTTTTTAACATATAATTTTTCTGTTGCATAGGTGTCTGTATCGCCTATAATTACCTTATCTGTAGGTAATAATTTTTCAGCAGATTTTGCATGAGGTACTGCTTTAAATGCTGTTGTACCAAAATCTTCAAAACCAGAACCTGTGTTAATTTCTACTTTTAAAAATTGTTCATTACGCCAATCTACATCATTAAAAATACCTGATATTTGTGTACCTTCACCTATGTTTGCTATTGCTATACCATTAGCATCGGTTGTTGTTGTATGTTCTTCTTGATATACATTTGTTGTAGCGTTTTGTAAAATGGTAAATTGTATTGTTACAGATTGATTTGCCATAGCAATACCATTATCTGTAATTAAGGCTTTGTAATTAATGCCTTGTTGTGCAAAAATTGTTGTTGTAAAAAGGAATAGTATTCCTAGTAATAATGTAGTAATTTTTTTCATGATAAATATTTTAGTTGAATAATAATGTTTGATATAATAAATCTTATCAGCTATTACATTAATAGCTGATAAGATCAATAGTTTATAAGTTGAATAACACACCAACAGAAAGTCCCGAACCGTATCTACGGTATTTTAACTCCCCATACAGTTTCATGTTGTCAGAAATTTCATAAGTAGCTCCACCACCTATATTAATTCCGATACCTGAATCATAAGTGAATCCATCTCCAGAAATCATTATGTAATTAAGACCTGCTAATGGATAGGCTACAAAACCATCACCTACTTCAAAATTGTAATGTCCATCAACATTAATTCCAAACATGGTGTAGGAATATACAGAATCGACTAAAAAATAATCTACAGATGGTGATATAGAAATCACATCACTTACACCAAAGTTGGCTTTTGCTTCAATAGCTGTTCCTCCTCCTATAGAAACACCTGCTCCTAATTCGGTTTGTGCTTGCATACTTACCATTCCTAAAATGGCTACTAATACGAATACTACTTTTTTCATTTTTATTAAATTTTATTGATTAATTAATTATAGCACAAAACTACAGTGAAAGTAACTTTTTTAGTTCATCACATCGTATGATTTTATTCACCCTTTTGGGTGATTTTATGCTAAAAAGCATTCTAAATCAATGGTTTTGTGTCGTAGAAGGAGAGAAGTTGGTTGGAGGTTGGAGATCAGAAGAGCGAAATTCAGCAATTTTATTTTTCAAAAAAAACTGTCATGTCAAACGAAGTGAGCTATCTCATCATTACATTTCAATTTATAAGATTTCTCGGCGCTCGTCCCTCCCTTTGTCGAAATGACATTAAAATTCAATATTTTTCATTTAAAAGTCGGAAGTTCGAGGTGCGTTTTATTTTTGTACCGTTTTAGGAACTAATTTACTGATATCACCACCATTTCTTAGAATATCACGTACAATACTCGAACTGATGTAAGAGGTGTCTGCACTAGTCAATAAAAATACAGTGTCAATACCAGAAATTAACCTATTGGTTTGTGCAATGGCTTTTTCAAATTCAAAATCGGCAGGATTGCGCAAGCCTCTGAGTATAAAATTAGCGTGTTCTTTTTTGCAAAAATCTACCGTTAGTCCTTTGTATTGCGTAACTCGTATTTTTGGCTCATCGTGAAATGTTTTTTCTAGAAAAGCAATGCGTTCTTCCAAGGTAAACATATATTTTTTACTTGAATTAACACCAATAGCCAAAACAATCTCGTCAAACAACGGTATTGCTCTGCGAATAATATCACAATGCCCTAATGTAATAGGATCAAAAGAACCTGGAAAAATAGCTTTTTTCATAAAAAATAGTTTTACAAAGTAAAAATAACATATTTTATATTTAAAAATGTACTTTTGACATAATAATTATTAATTGAAGCGTAATTCTAATGATTCCAAAAAGAAAAAAATACCAATGTATTGCTTTATTGATGGCTATGGAAGGTGAGGCAAAACCATTGATAGCACATTATAATTTAAAAAAAATAGCATTTCACAATCCAATTGAGGTTTATGCAAATACTGATAAATCGCTATTGCTTTTATTAAACGGAAAAGATAAAAGACATCAAGTTGATAATATCGGTACACAAGCGGCTACACTCAATGCCTTTGTAGCCATAAGCCAATATCAACCCGATTTAATCATTAACTGTGGTACTGCAGGAGGTTTTTCAAGTAAAGGCGCTGCTATAGCTGATGTGTATATTGCACATAAAAAAGTGTGTTTTCACGATAGAAGAATAGACCTTCCTGGAGGATTTCCTGATTATGCATTGGGTAATTATCCTGTGATAGCAAGCGATTATTTAGCATCAAAATTCAAACTTAAACAAGGTATTATTTCCTCTAGTGATGCCCTAGATTATACGCCTAAAGATATGCTGATAATGCAAGCAAACGATGTGAGTGTCAAAGAAATGGAAGCTGCTGCAATAGCTTGGGTTTGCCAGCAATACAATCAAGATTTTACAGCGATAAAAGCCATAACTGATATTGTAGATGGTAAACATGCTACAGCAACTGAATTTTTGGAGAATTTTCAACTTGCAAGTGAGGCGCTAAAAACAAAAGTAGTAGCTATAGTTGATGAGTTGAAAATGAAGAATGAAGTGTGAAAAATTAGTAATAGATTTTTCTTCTTTTTATATTTCAATATTTAATTCTGTATATTTACAAAAATATTAATACTAATGACACGAATATTCTTGAAAACAACACTGCTTTTTGCTATTCTCTTTTTCCTTACTTCGTGTAAAACTCAAAAAAACAGTATAAACAATAAAACTATGCATGCTAATAACGCTTTAATACGTCCTTCAAATTTAAAACAAGGAGATACCGTTTGTATCATTGCACCTGCAGGACATGTGAAGCTTGCTTATGTCAATAAAGGAATAGCACTACTTGAATCTTGGGGGCTTCATGCCAAGCTTGGTAAAAACCTTTACAAACAAGATAATACTTTTGCAGGAACAGATAGTGAGCGATTGGCAGATCTTCAAGAAGCACTTGATAATCCAAATATTAAAGCCATTTGGTGTGCGCGTGGTGGTTATGGTGCAGTACGCATTATTGACGCTGTAGATTGGAGTGGTTTTAAAAAACATCCAAAATGGCTTATTGGTTTTTCAGATATCACCGTTTTGCACAATGCATTGCACAATCTCGGTTATGAAAGTATGCATGCTTTAATGCCTATAAGTTTGAGTACTGATAGACCAATTCGTAGAGCAAAACCCATTGCTTCACTTCACGACGCTTTGTTTGGAACGGCGCTTCACTATGAAATAGCAAGTAGCCCATTTAATAAAAATGGAAAAGCTTCAGGTCAAGTAATTGGTGGTAATTTGGCTATAGTTTACAGTCTGTTGCAATCTGATTTAACCTTAGATTGCACCAACAAAATTCTATTTCTCGAAGAGGTTGGTGAATATCATTATGCGGTAGACAGAATGCTTATCAGCTTGCGTAGAGCAGGTTATTTTGAACATTGCAAAGGCCTAATAATAGGCGGTATGAGTATGAAACAAGATGACCCTGATTTTGGTAAAAAAGTAGAAGAAATTGTATTAGATGCTTGCAAGACTTATGATTTTCCTATTATTTTTGATTTTCCTGCTGGGCATATTGTAGATAATCGAGTAGTTCTACTCGGGCGAAATGCTACGATACAAAGTGATACCAAAATAAGTACTATCGTTTTTGATTAATTTTTTAATTATACAGCAATGGCAAGTCATAATGATTTAGGAAACAAAGGCGAGCAGTTGGCTGTTGATTATTTAATAAAAAATAAGTATAAAATTTTGGCTAGAAACTACCGCTTTCAAAAGGCAGAAATAGACATTATAGCACAAAAAGATGCTATTATAGCAGTGATAGAAGTCAAAACACGCAGCTCTTCTTATTTTGGAAACCCCCAAGATTTTGTAAACAAAAAAAAGATTGAATTACTCCTCAAAGCTACAAATCATTATATTGAGGTTCATGATTTAGACTTAGAAATACGTTTTGATATTATCGCGATTATTCATAAAGATAATACTACTGAAATAGAACATCTTGAAGCTGCTTTTTACTATTTTTAGAAGTCAAAGGCTTTTAGTACATTTGCAACTACAAAAAAACATAAATATGGCAGCATCAGGTTCTAAATTGGCAATATTTGCCTCAATAGCAGCAAATCTACTTATAGCAATACTTAAATTTATTGCTTCATTTTTTACAGGAAGTTCAGCAATGCTTTCTGAAGGAATACATTCGGTAATAGACACCACTAACGGATTATTACTTCTTTTTGGTATAAAAAAAAGCAAGCAAGGTCCTGACAAATTACACCCTTTTGGTCATGGTAAAGAAGTTTATTTTTGGAGTTTTGTTGTTGCAATATTTATCTTCTCTTTGGGTGGCGGTGTAGCTATCTACGAAGGTATTCATAAAGTAATGGATCCAGGAGTGCAAGAAACGAGTATAAAATCACTCTATTGGAACTATGGTGTTTTAATAGGAGCTATATTTTTTGAAGGAGCTAGCTTACTGGTTTCTTGGAAAGAATTTAGAAAAGTATATCCAAAAGGTTTTAAATCGGCTTTGGTAGAAACTAAAGATTCGGCTACATTGGCTATGATTATTGAGAATGGAGCTGCTGTGATAGGGCTTCTTATCGCTATGATTGGGGTTACACTAGCACATTATCTTGAAAACCCTGCAATAGATGGTTATACATCGGTATTAATAGGATTGCTGTTGGTTTTTGTTGCTGGTTTTATGGCAAAAGAAAGCAAAGATTTATTAATAGGAGAAACTGTTTTGCAACATGATATTGATAAAATAAAAGCCATTTTAGATAGCTATGACGAACTTGAAATGTATGGTAATATCCGTTCGATGCACCTTGGTCCTGATGATGCTATTGTAGGTTTGGAAGTCAATTTTAAAGATGATACACCAGTAATAGAGGTGGAGCGTATTGTAGCAGAAATAAAAAAGCGCATCCACGAATCTGACCATGTATTTACACATACGTATGTAGAAACTACAGGAATACAGAAATCAGCGTTTAATTAGGTTTATATTATTGTTAGGTGCAAGCCTAGGGCGAAAAAAATCGTGCTAAAAATCAAAAGCCAACCGCATATTTTACACATTATTTTTTTTGCCAATGCTCAACTCCAACACTAAAAAATAAAAGAGTAAAATTTTCCAATGCTAAAAAACTAATAATTGGCAGTAAAATACTTTGTTGCCAAAATATAGTTTATTATATTTGCAAAACCAAATCGAAATAAATATCAGCAAAGACAAATTACATATTGAAAAATTAAAAACTTACTTTAAAACTCAAGAAAGTTTTAAAACAAAAGAGATTGTTGAATTTTTAAATAGATTTGAGCCAAACCTAAGCAAAACGACAACTAATTGGCGGATATTTTCACTTGTCAAGAAAGGAATACTCAAAAGAATTAGTAGAGGAACGTTTACTCTTGGAGAAACAAACTATTATCTTCCTGAAATCACTCCTGAACAAAAATCACTACATAAAAAAATAAAAAAGGAATTCCCTTTTTTAGACTTATGTATTTGGAATACATCTTCTATAAATGAATTTTCTATTCATCAAACTAATCAATACTTCCAAATTGTTGAAGTGGAAAAAGAGATAACTCAATCTGTTTTCATCCATTTAAAAGAACAAAAAAAGAATGTGTTTTTAGAACCAACCAAAGAAGTATTTGAAAGATATGTTACAGATAGTAAAAATGTAATAATTGTAAAAACATTAATCACAGAAGCACCTATATTAAATATCAATAATATAAAGACTTCATCTTTAGAAAAAATATTAGTTGATATATTCTGTAATGAAATTATATTTTCTGCATATCAAGGCAATGAAATGAAAATAATTTATAAAAATGCCTTTTCTAAATACGCTATCAACGAGAGTAAACTACTACGCTACGCAAATAGAAGAGGAAAAAAAGAAGAATTAAAAAAATACTTAAAACTAATTAACGGCAAATAATAATAACTACTGCCAAAATATAGAAAATGATAAATCAAAAAGAAATAACAATTGATTGGATAAATAAGGTTTCTAAAGAAAACAAAAATGCAGATAAAATTCTTGTAGAGAAAGTTATTAGAGCATTACTGTTGTTAGAAGGTCTTGTAAAACAAAAAATTTCATTTGTTTTTAAAGGTGGAACTGCCTTAATGCTACATTTTAATTCAGCCAAAAGACTTTCTATAGATATTGACATCATTTTACCAAAAGAAAATAATGACTTTGAAAGTAAATTGGATGCTTTAGCAGAGGAACAAGGGTTTATAAGGAAAGAGTTGAACCACAGAAATACAAAGTCAATAATAAAAAAAGAGCACTATAAATTTTACTATACACCTACTCACAAATCAAACAAAGAAGAAGATTATATTTTGCTCGATATATTGTTTGAAAAACCAAACTATCAAAACATAATTAAATTACCAATACAATCTGCTTTTGTGCCAATAATTGACAATCCTTTATTGGTTAATATCCCAAGTTTAGAAGACCTTTTAGGCGATAAATTAACTGCTTTTGCTCCAAATTCGACAGGAATACCATACCAAAAAAGTAGTAATAGTATGAGTATGGAAATTATAAAACAACTTTATGATATTGGTAATTTATTTGATAAAGTAAACGATTTAAACATTATAAAAACTACTTTTTACAAATTTGCAAAAACAGAATTAACCTATCGAAACAACAACGAGTTAAACGAAAAAGATGTATTAGCAGATATTTACCAAACCTCTCTTTGTATTGCGAGTAGAGGAACAGACGGGAAAGGAAATTTTGAAGAATTGCAATTAGGAATACAAAGAATACGTGCTTATATTTTTTCTGAAAGTTACCATATTGAAAAAGCAATTATTCAAGCCTCAAAAGTGGCTTATCTAATTACAATTATTGAAAATAATGCAACAGTTATTGAAAAATACAGTAATCCATTACAAATGAAAGATTGGCAAATAAACGAGCCAATAAACAACAAACTAAACAAACTTAAAAAGTCTAATACTGAAGCCTTTTTTTATTGGTTTAAGATTTACGAAATAAAAACAGCATAAATAAAAAAGCGCATCCACGAATCTGACCATGTATTTACACATACGTATGTAGAAACTACAGGAATACAGAAATCAGCGTTTAATTAGGTTTATATTATTGTTGGCAACAATAAAAAATAACATAAAATCAGATTTGCTTTTGAATATTCATCCATTGTTTATTTGCATGTAGAAATGAACTTGAAGAAGAGTATCCAAGCGTAAATGCAATGTCTTGTGTTTTAATATTATTACCTTTTCTTAGATAATTAGAAAGTGTCTTCTTAATTTCATTCGTAATAATTCTAAAAGAAGAATTTTCTTTTTTAAGTCTTCTTTGTAGTGTCCTTTCTGTTATTGAAAATTGTGAAGAAACTTGTTTCAATGTAGGTAATTCTGGATTGCACATGTTAAGTATCATCTGTTTGACCAATGATGAAAAATCATTATTTTCAACTGTATTCAAAAGTTTTAAGAAATTTGGTAATAAATTTTCAATTCTTTTTCTGTTTTTAGCATTTATTTCTCTTTCTAAAACCTCTCTATCAAAACTAAATGTATGCTTATTCCTGTATTCAACATTACAATTAAATAATTCGCTATATGGTTCAAAGTTTTTATATGGCAAATAAATATTATCTACATTATTGCCAATCATAATGTTTAATTCTCTAAAAACAAATGTAAATATGGTATCTAATATTTGATTTCTGACGGATACTTTTTTTAAATCACTATCTAATTCGAGAATGAATGTATCGTTTTTCATATAAGAATTAAACTTTACCAACGGAAAATTCATTTCTGAATAGTCTGACCATAAACTTACTACTTGCCCAATACTTGAAGTAGTTAAAGAAATTTCAAAAACCGAACCTAATGCTTTCAAATTTAAGAAAAAACCAAAATACAGTCCAAAATATTGATTTTTTGAAAGTGCCAACATTTCCTCATAATAATCTAAATAGAGTTTAGCATCAATATATTTACCTCTTTCAATTTTATTATCATATTTAGAAATACTCTTACATTCGGAATACTCAACTAAATTCACTAAAAAATCTGATAGAATTTTCATAAAAATTAATTTCTGCAAATATTGTCGTAATATATCAATAAAACAAATTTTATTACTTTTAATTTTGCTTTTTTAAAAAATAATAAAAGATATAATTATGCAAACAAAAGATTACGATAAATTGTATTTATCAGCAGAAGCTAAAAGTTACAAAATAGATGATGCATCTATAACAGTTAGAACATTTGGAAAAGGAAAGCCAGTAGTTTTTATACATGGTTTTGTAGTAAATGGTTGCACTTGGAGAAAAATAATACCAGAACTTGCAAAGCAATTCACATGCTATGTTGTAGATTTGCCAGGCTTTGGAGATAGTAATTGGAACAAGGAAACTGATTTCACTTTCACGGCACAAAGTAAAAGGCTTGTGAAATTATTCAAAAAATTAAACATCTCTAATTATAGTATTATCGCCCAAGATACAGGAGCTTCAATTTCAAGAATAGTTGCCGTAACCGAGAAAGATAATATTGAGAAATTGGTTCTTATCAATACAGAAATACCAAATCACAGACCTCCGTTTATTCCATTGTATCAATTTTTCGCAAAATTGCCTTTTGCAAATTTTATGTTTCGTTCCTTAATAAAAATTGATGCTTTCGTCCGTTCACCTTTTTTTATAAAAGAGTTTTATTTCGACAAATCGAAACTTAAAGATAAAGAAAATTTGGATAGATATATAAAACCCCTAAAAACATCAAAAGATAAAATGTTTGGTATGTTAGGCTATCTTAAAGGAATAGAATGGAAAGTTATAGATGGTTTCGCTAAATCACATAGTAAAATCAAAGCAAAAACCTTATTTATCTGGGGAGAAAATGATAAAACTTTTCCCATTGAAATAGCAAAAAAAATGCCGAAACAATTTAATTCTAATTGTAAATTGCTCGGTATTTCAAAAGCTTCTTTGATGCCTCATGAAGAAAAACCAAATGAAGTATTAGGTTTGGTTATTCCATTTTTAACAGACTTAAAATAACAACATGAATACAATAAATATTCAATATTATAAAACAAAAATCGGAGAACTAATTTTAGGTTCTTTTGGGAATAAACTTTGCTTGCTTGATTTTAGATATAGAAGAATGAGAACAAGCGTTGATAATCGGTTAAAAAGAGAATTAAATGCTGAATACATAGAACAAGATACCAATGTTTTAAAAGAAACAAGAAAACAGATAGATGAATATCTTAGTGGCGAAAGAGTTGAATTTACAATACCGATATTAATGGTCGGCAGTGATTTTCAAAAACAAGTTTGGAACGCATTGATAAGTGTAAATTATGGAGAAGTTGCAACATATTTAGATTTAGCAAAAAACATAAACAATGAAAAAGCAGTTAGAGCGGTTGCCTCAGCAAATGGAGCAAACTCAATAGGACTTATTATTCCTTGTCATAGAATTATCGGAAGCGATGGAGACCTTGTAGGATATGGTGGCGGATTGCAAGTAAAGAAAAGATTATTGAACTTAGAAAAAAAGAATTCTAAACTTACTGATGATGAAAAATATGAATTTATAGGAAGTAGAAATAAAAAATTTGACTTTAAATTTATAACAGCAGTTAAAACAACCAGAATTTATTGTCTTCCTTCTTGTAGTGCGAAGAAACCAAATAAAGAAAATGTTGTTTTTTATGACACAAAGAAGGAAGCTATAAAAAATGGTTATAGAGCTTGTGAAGTTTGTAATCCCTGATTAGAAAGTTAGAAGGTAATACTGTTGGCAACAAGGTATAAAAATAATAGCGGTTTTTGTGCTAAATTTAAAATTTGTATATTTGAAAAAGTTTAGTGCTAAATTGAAAAGTAAGTGCTTTGAAATCGGCTACTATTCTTATACAAACCGTTGTGTGCAATTTTAGAAAGCATTAAAAAATATAAAAAGAACAAATAAAAATGGTTAATAAAAATATTCCTTTCCAATCAATTGACTGGAGTAAAGTTCCCAAAACTGAACATAAAGGAGAGACAGGAATAGCGTATTGGCAAACGGCTGAATATAACGGATTGCGAATTCGGGTTGTAGAGTATTCTAAAAATTATTTTGCTGACCATTGGTGTGAAAAAGGACATATCGTACAGTGTTTAGAAGGAACTTTTATAAGTGAGTTGAAAAATGGCGAGAAAGTAACTTTAACAAAAGGAATGACTTATGTTGTTACTGATAATTTGAGTTCTCATCGCTCAATTGCCAAAGATGGAGTGAAATTATTAATTATAGACGGAGACTTCTTAAGGAAAAAGGAATAAAACTGCATAAAACTATTTGTATAGTTAATGGCTGTTAATTGCTTAACTAAAGTTGATTTCAATCAAGTTTTGTTTTATCAGTACTTATTGTGATCATAATATTATTTTTTTAAAACCAAAAAAAGCCAGATTTTATTAAATCTGGCTTTAAATATAGTGTACTTATATTACATTTTTTTTACCTCAGTATATGCATTCATAAGGTTGTCTGCTATCATTTGAGCAGGACGTCCCTCAATGTGGTGTCTTTCTAACATGTGAACGATTTCGCCATCTTGAAACAATGCTACAGATGGAGAAGAAGGCGGAAAAGGCATCATATGTTCACGTGCTTTTGCCGTTGCTTCAATATCAAAACCAGCAAATACTGTCCCGATATGGTCTGGTTTGTCAGTGCCATTTAGTGAAGCTACAACTGCAGGTCTTGCATTGGAAGCTGCACATCCACAAACGGAGTTAACTATGATTAATGCAGAACCCTCTCTGCTTAAAAATTCATCTACTTTTTCTGCCGTATCTAAGTTTTCAAAACCAACTGCTGTCAGTTCCTCTTTCATAGGCAATACAATTTCTGCTGGATACATATTTTAGTTTTTTAAAAGATTAATGTTTATGACCGTAAGAAAGCTCTAAGAATTTATCAAAAGTGATTTCCTTTTCGGTATTTTTTATATTTTCTTTGAAGAAAGTTAACATTTTTTGATTCATTAATTGATCAGACAAACGTTGTACTTCTTCTTTGTTTTGGAACACGCGAGAGACTACATTATTCATTTCATCATCTCCTGGTGTAGGTTGTCCATATTGTGCAAATTGCATTGCAAGAAGCTCTTTAGTATATGCTTTTAGCTCTTCAAAGTCTATTTTGATATCATTATCTTTCATCAATTGACTTTCTATAAGTTGCCAACGCAACCCTTTTTCAGATTTAGCATATTCTGCT
This sequence comes from Flavobacteriaceae bacterium, assembly GCA_027073495.1. Taxonomy (GTDB): domain Bacteria; phylum Bacteroidota; class Bacteroidia; order Flavobacteriales; family Flavobacteriaceae; genus JALSVQ01. The sequence continues at coordinate 22,520 of JALSVQ010000021.1, forward strand.
GCAGCTTCCTCATCATTAAGTTCTTGTTCTCCTGCTGTTTTAAGCCATTTTGTCAAAAAAGCTGCAGGCAATTCAAATGAAGTGCTTTCCATAAGGTAATCACTCACATCATTAATAAATTTTTGATCGGCTTGTTGTACAAACTGTCCTTCTGCATCTGCTTTGATGCGCGCTCTTAGCTCAGCTTCAGTTTTCACATTGCCTTCGCCAAATAGCTTATCAAATAGTTCTTGCTCTAATACTGCAGGTTCTATTTTGACAATTTCTTCTATTTTGAAATCAAGTGTAATATCCAAACCATGAGCATCATCGTGAGAAACACCTACAATATGCATCAATTGGTGGTCATCTTCAAAAAGTCCTTTTGTTTTAAGCGATACTACATCACCAACTTTTTTTCCAATTAATGCTTTTTGTGCGGTTTTAGCTTTTATTTTTCCTACTTTGAAAGTACTTTGTTTGTTTATTGCTTTTTCTTCATTGGTAAATGTACCGGTAACTTGTGTTGCTTCACCTTCCACTTTTTCAATAGCAATACGTTTTCCATATTGTTCTTGAATACTTGTTAATTGCTCATCAATCATTTTGTCATCAGCAACAATTTTGTATTTTGTAATTGCTTTTTTTGGTTGCAATTCAATGTTTATTTCTGGAGCAAGTCCAAGTTCAAATTCAAATTCGTAATCAGTATTATCCCAATTGAAATCAGGTTGAATTTTTGGTAATGGATTACCTAAAACATCTAATTTCTCTTCGGTTATATAATTATTTAAGCCTTCTTGTATGAGTTTGTTTACTTCATCAATAAGTACCGCTTTTCCATACTGTTTTTTGATCATTCCCATAGGGATTTTACCCTTTCTAAACCCAGGTATATCAGCTGTTTTACGATAGTTTTCTAATATTTCTGCTACTTTGTCTTCGTAGTCTTTTTGTTCTATTTGAACTTTAACAACTGCATTTAATGCATCTACTTGTTCTTTTGTAATATTCATTGTTTTTATTCTTTTCTTTTTACGAATGGCAAAAGTACTTATTTTATTCTATTTATTTAATAATTCTTATAATTATCTTCTTCTATTATTTTGTACATAAAAGATTGTGTCAAAGTTAGTAATAAACTGAAAATTATAGCAGTAAATAAACCATTAACATAAAAACCATCAACCATGCTACTCGCCATAAAGACAATGATTGCATTAATGACAAATAGAAATAAACCCAAAGTCAAAATGGTAATAGGAAAAGTAAGCACTATCAGTATAGGACGTACAATTGCACGTAGCAAACCAAGTACAATAGCTACCCAAATAGCAGCTGAAAAACTGGTGACAGTTATACCTCCTAACAAATAGGATAAACCAATAACGGCAAGGGCAGAAGTAATTATTTTTAATATCAATTTCATAAAGTGTTGTTTTATAGTTACACATTATAAAGAGAAATAATCATGCCAAAAAATAAAAGCTGTTAAAATGGCAGATAACTATTATTTTGTGCTATTTGTAATCAGCTATAGGAGTAGGCCCTTCCAAAACGTTTTTTTTAATCTTTAAAAAACCATCTGATGTAGAAATAATATGCCATTTGATAAGGCTAATGGTGTTAGCTACTATTTCAATACCAGTGATAGAGCGCGGATGTACTGCGCTACCGTCATTGAATAACGGTACTTCGTCTATTTGTGGAAATCGTGGACGATGTGTATGACCAATGATAGTCAATTGGTTACTGTTGGCAGTTATCCAACTTTTCATTTTACGTTCTACTTTAATGAGTTCTTTAAAATTCTTGGCAGGACTTGTAGGTCTGATATACCCATTATCTGAAGGGGTTTCCAAAGTGCTCTAACCATAAAACGGTTAAATTTCCAAAATACATAATTCATAAAATCTGCTTGATGACCATGGGTTAGAAAAAGTGTTTTGCCACTTTGTTTCATTTTCAAAATTAGCGCTTCGTTAAAAACTAAATTTGAAAACAATACTTTTTCTTCGCCAAAACGTTCATCAAAATAAGTGCTAAGATGCTTTTTGACATAATTAGGGTTGCGATATACCATATCGTGATTTCCGTAGATAAGATGTAGGCGCTTTTCATTGTGAAATTGACGCATTAGCTTATAAACATTACGATGCGCCTTAAATAGGGTTTTAAAGCTACGATTTTCCCAGAGTTCATCGCCGTCACCAAGTTCAATGTATTGAAAACCATTATCGTAATAGTGAGCTAATGCGTGAAAATAGATGTTTCTGTTACGTGCAAAATCATCTGCAAAACTATTGTCACCACGGTGACAATCACTAAAGAGAATAAACTTATCATCTTTTGTAAATGTGATTGTTTTGGCTTGTTCAAAAGCGCGGCTAAGACGAGAATGTGATGACATAATTAAGCTATATTATATTGCTTTAAAATTTTATTACTAATGGTCTCGGCAAGTTTTATTTTAGACTCTACTGTCCATCCTGCTACATGAGGACTTAGTAGCACATTGTCTGCTTGTATGAGATAGTTAAAAGCTTCTGGAAGCGTGTCGTTTTCAAAAAGGTTTTCAAAAGATGTTTTCTCATATTCCAAGACATCAAGTCCTGCTCCTAAGACGTTGCCATTTTTTAATGCTTTGACAAGGTCATCGGTAACTATTGCGGTGCCACGCCCTGTATTGAACACATAAATAGGTTTAGCAAAACCATTAAGAAAAGGAGTATTTATCATTTGATAAGATACTTCATTATGTGGCGTATGAATACTAATTAAATCTACTTTTTGTTGAAATTCGTTTAATGAGACTTGCTTAGCAAAGGCATCATCAACATGAGGTTTGATATCATAACAAAGTACTTCAACATCAAAACCTTGTAGTTTTTTGGCAAAGGCTTTTCCCATATTTCCATAACCAATAATACCTACTGTTCTTCCGTCAAGTTCGATACCACGATTGTTCTCACGAAGCCATTTTCCTTCACGAATCTGCCTGTCTGCAAGGTTTAAATGATTAAACAAAGAGAGTATAAGCCCAAGGGTGTGTTCGCCAACAGCATTGCGGTTTCCTTCAGGAGCAGCAATAAGTGCAATGCCTTTTTTTGAGGCATAAGCTGTATCAATGCTTTCTAATCCTGCGCCTACTCGCGCTATGAATTCAAGGTTAATC
>JALSVQ010000022.1 GCA_027073495.1 Flavobacteriaceae bacterium
CATTAATAGATGCTTTGCCTACTATAGATTTAGTTTTTAAGTTCAATCCTGAATTGGGTTATGCAGAACTATTTTTAAATACTAAAAATGTAGAAGATAAAATTCGTACAATGGAAGTTTCTCGTTTGGTAAGCCCAATAGCTGCTGTCTCAGAAGTGCGATCTAAATTGGTAGCACTACAACAAAAAATGGGAAAAGGCAAAGGAATTGTGATGGATGGTCGCGATATTGGAACAGTTGTATTCCCTGATGCAGAACTTAAACTATTTATGACTGCTTCAGCAGATAAACGAGCCAAACGAAGATACAAAGAGCTGTTAGACAAAGGCTACGATGTGAACTACAAAGAGATATTAGAAAATGTAGAAAAACGCGATTATATAGACTCCCATCGCGAAGATTCTCCACTCATTCAGGCAGCTGATGCGATCTATTTTGACAATAGTAATATGGGCTTAGAAAATCAGTTTGAACGCATTATTTCTTTGGCAAAACAGCGTATTGAGGAAGCATAATTTTAAGCAACTCAATTAAAAAAATCTAATTAATAATTTTCATTATATAAATTTGTATTTTTACAGCTAAATAATTAGGAATGACATTAACGGCTTATCAAGATATATTTTCACAATTTTTTAAAGAATTTCCTTTTAAAAAAACACCAAAAAATCTATACAAACCCATTGAATACATACTTCAATTAGGTGGAAAACGCATTCGCCCAACCCTTTTACTGTTAGCTAGTGATTTAACTGGAGACAATCATAAGAATGCATTGGACGCTGCTCTTGCTATAGAAGTTTTTCATAATTTTACCTTATTACACGATGATATAATGGATGCGTCTCCACTTCGTCGAGGACAACAAACGGTACACCAAAAATGGGATACAAATACTGCTATTCTATCTGGCGATGTCATGCTTATCAATGCTTATCAATACCTTGAAAAATACGATGGTGCATTATATAAAAAATTAATGCTACTCTTTTCTCAAACAGCACAAGAAGTCTGTGAAGGACAACAATATGATGTTGATTTTGAAAATCAAAAAATGGTAAGCATTGCTCAGTATATTGAAATGATACGACTAAAAACAGCTGTTTTGCTAGCTTGTTCCTTAAAAATGGGAGCTTTAATAGGAAATTGCTCTGAGAGCATTGCCAATACGTGTTATGACTTTGGCATCAATCTTGGCTTGGCTTTTCAGCTACAAGATGACCTTCTAGATGCTTTAGGAAACCCTAAAACCTTTGGTAAGCGCATTGGTGGAGATATCATCGCAAATAAGAAAACATACTTACATTTATTAACCTTAGAAAAGGCTAATGCCACAGATAAAGTTTTATTAAAGCAACTATATCAAGAGAAAACAACAACAGCACAGGAAGCAGAAAAAATAAAAACGATAACTGATTTGTACAGAAAATATAGCATCGACACATTGGTTACAGCAGAAATAACAAAGTACTCTCAAAAAGCATTAGCATTACTTTCGTCATTACCAGATTCTCAAAGTAAAACATTACTAGCTAGTTATGTTGACAAACTACAATCACGTACTGTATAATGCAATTACCAAAAATAAATACCTATCTCGATTTTGAAAAGCAGCTCGCTCAAGTTTCCTTATTTGAGCAACTCAAACAGCAGCTCATCAAAGATTTTAATACTATTGGGCTTTACCCAGAATTAGAACAGACAGCAAATCCTAAAGCGTTTTATGAAGAACTTACACGTGTTATTCAGTATCTTGTAGAACAACGTTTTGGTGACTTTCTCAATTTGCTTTACCGTATCGATATTTCAGAAACAAAAATAAAATTACACATCGCACAAGCCGAAGAAAATGTAATTCGCGATATTACATTGCTTATTTTACAGCGCGAATATCAAAAGGTTTGGCTTAAACTAAAATACTCCTAAATGTCAAAAAAATCATTACTCCTTGTTATTATACAATTTTCTTGTTTTGCCTTACTCACATTTGGTGGTAAACTCTGGGCTAATGACTTTTTGCTTTATTTACAACTCATAGCGCTTGCTTATACCCTTTGGGCTACATTAACCTTAAGACTTGGCAATTTCAACATTCAACCCGAAGTAAAGAAAACAGCTCAATTTGTAAATTCTGGTCCGTACCGAATCAGTAGAAACCCTATTTACACAGGCTTATTGTTCTTTTATGGTTTTGGTGTATTTACCCATTTAGATTATTATCAGCTTGGAATTTATTTTATTCTCGCTCTAGTATTATTACTAAAAATACAAGATGAAGAAAAATATTTGACTGCTCATTTTGGAACAGTTTATACGGATTATAAATCAAATAGTTATCGTTTAATCCCTTACATTTATTAATTTTGCCTTATGAGTCAGTTTATAAAAATATATCCCGAAAATCCGAACCCAAAGGAAATAGAGAAAGTTGTTAAAATACTTCAAAATGGAGGTATTATTATTTATCCCACAGATACCGTTTATGGTTTAGGTTGCGACATTACCAACACCAGAGCAATGGAACGTATTGCTAAACTTAAGGGGGTGAAATTGGAAAAAGCCAATTTCTCTTTTATTGTCAATGATTTAAGTCATCTTTCGGACTTTACTAAACAAATTGATACACCAACATACAAATTACTCAAACGAGCATTACCCGGAGCTTATACGTTTATACTAGAAGGAAACAATAAACTCCCAAAAGCATTTAAAAAGAAAAAAACCGTAGGAATACGCATTCCTGATAATACTATTATTTTAGAAATTGTAAAAGCATTAGGCAATCCAATTATCACTACATCTATCTATGACGAAGATGATATAATAGAATACACAACCGATCCTGAATTAATCTTTGAAAAATGGCAAGACAAAGTAGATGCTGTTATTGATGGTGGATATGGTGCTAATGTAGCCTCTACAGTTATTGATTTAACTGGTTATGAACCTGAGATATTACGTGAAGGTAAAGGTGACATTGATATTATATTTTAATAAAAATGTACCTATAAAAGTCAAAAGATTGCTTCGGACAACAATACTATTTTAATAAAACTGTAGTTTACATTTTAGCATTAGCAACTTCCAATATTTCTTTTTCTAAAGCTACCGCTTTTTGCTCAAGCAGCAAACCCTTAGCCAATATTTCAGCTACAAATGCTTTATCTTGAAGTCCCGTTGCATTAATTTTTACATTAAGATGCGCTCCCAACACTGCTCCACGAGCGGCAATAGCACCAACTGCTGCATCGGTTACCGAGTTCGGGTTTCCTATTTTTGCCATTTCGAACATTACAGTCATTGCTTCAACACTAAGTTCCATTATTTTATAAGGCACTTCAATAGCATATTTAGTAGCTTCTTGTATCGCTTGCTTACGCAGAACTTTATCTTCATCCGATTTTTTTGGCAAACCAAAGGCTTCCATTATTTTATTAAAAGCTTGCGTATCTTCATCTACCATTTTGAGTAAAGCTGTTTGATACATTTTTCCTTTTTCTGCCCAAGTAGAAAACTCGTCCCAACGATCATCCCATCCGCGTTTATGTGCAGAGAGATTAGCTACCATCATTCCCAAAGAAACACCCATTGCTCCCATATAAGCAGAAATACTTCCGCCTCCTGGTGCAGGAGATTCACTTGCTGTCTCGTTTGCAAAATCAGTCAATGACATAGCAACTAATGAATTGTTTGAATCATCTTCTAATAGATATTCTATTATTTTTTTCTTAGGATCAAAAGGTGTTAACTCATCCAAACCAAGTGATTTGACAGCTATTTTAATGATTTCTGCATCAGCAATTCCTGTAGAACGTTGCTGTTTGTTTAAAAAATATTTCCCTGCATCAAGCATCGCTTGCAAAGGTACAACACCAACTAGTTCAGAACCTGTTACGCGCAATCCTCTTGCTGTAGCACGTTCGCACGCTTTATCAAATGCTTCGTGCATTGATGTAATGGTAATATCGGTAAGATTCATAGATATTTGGCAAATACCATATTCTTCTATATACCAACCAATCGCTTTAACAGATGGTAATAATCCTGGCTCATAAACCGTTTCGCCATTCGCATTTTTCACAGGTTTTCCTGTAAGTTTTCCTTCTTCACGTTTTACACGTCCTCGCTCACGCAAATCAAAAGCAATGGCATTAGCACGTCGTGTAGATGTAGTATTGAGGTTAATATTATAAGCTATTAAAAAATTACGCGCTCCAATAGCCGTAGCTCCAGATTTGGCTACACTTGCATTAAATGTTGCTGGTCCAAAATCGGGTTTCCAAGCAGTATTTTTTAGTTTTTCTGCCAAACCTTCATACTCTCCTTGACGGCAATTCGCCAAATTTTTTCGTTTTTCTTCACGTGCAGCAAACTCATAGTTATATACAGGAATACCAAGTTCCTCTCCTACTCGCTTTGCCAATTTGTGTGCTAATGCTACGGTTTCTTCCATGGTAATATTAGCTATCGGTATCAATGGGCAAACATCTGTAGCACCAAAACGCGGATGCGCACCTTGATGTTTTGACATATCGATTAGCCCTTGTGCTGTTTTAATGGCTTGAAAAGCTGCTTCAATAACTGCATCAGGTGTTCCTACAAAGGTAACTACGGTTCTGTTGGTTGCTTTCCCTGGATCTACATCCAAAAGTTTCACGCCATCAATATTTTCAATTACTGCCGTTATCGTATTGATAACTGACATATCATTTCCTTCACTAAAATTAGGAACACATTCTACAAGTTGCTTATTCATAATTATTTTTTGTTATTATAATACAGATAGCGTGTTGATTCATAAAAACCTTGTGCTAATGAATCTAATTTTTGGCTAACTCTTGGTTTTTCATTTATTATATTTTTATATTTTTTATCAGATAAATCAAATAAATATTTTTTGCTTGTATCATCACGAGAGACAGCATAGAGGTACTTGTCGCTTACTATATTCAAGCCCATGCTTCCAAATTGATTATGATAATAGAACGCATAATTGTCATCAGTAATTAATTGATTTTTTCCTAAAGTGTAATTGGTATAGCTATCCATTCCGTTGGAAACAGTAGCTAACATTGGCATCATATCAATAAGTCCTACTGGTTTAGAAATAACACTATCTTGTACATAGTTTGGCGCATGAATAATTAATGGTGTATGCAGTTGTCCCATTCCGAGTTCGTATTCATTGCGTTTCATATGATGATATGGTCGCATCGAAGTATTATGATCTCCATAAAACACAAAAATAGTATTGTCATAATAACCACTTTTTTTGGCGCGTTCAAGAAATTTACCAATATTAAAATCAAGATAACGCAAAGCATTCAATTGGTCAAGATTTACAAAACCACTTGCATCAAGCTGTTTCATATCAACATCTTTTTCTTGTAATGGTTTAAAGGTTTCTAGCGAATCTGGAACCGTAAATGGTCTATGATTTGTAGCCGTTTGGATATAAGCCAAAAAGGGTTTATCTCCTTTGCTTAATTTTTGTAATACTAAATCGGATTCTTTAAATAATTTGTAATCATCAATACCCCAAACATCATCACGCTCTTCTTTAGGATAAGACCCTTCTTCATAAATGGTCAAATCGTCAATATTAGCATTAAATACAGCACGTATGTTTGCCCAATTGGCAGATCCTCCTAAAAAATAAAACTTTTTATAATCCTCAAACTGATTTATGATTGTGCGCTGATTAATAGCTTTAGGGTTTCGTGAAGCAGTTTTCACATCCATAACATCAGGAAGTCCTGTTAAACTCGCATAAACACTTCTAGCTGTTCCTACACGATGTACAAAATGATTATCAAAAGCCAAACTATGGTGCATTAAACTATCCAGAACTGGTGTTCCTTGCATCGGATTGTTAAAAAAACCCAGCACTGGAGCTCCAACAGATTCAAGCATTACAATAACAATATTTGGCTTTTTAGCACTATGTTTTAAAGTGATTTTTCGTTCAAAATTAAGTTTTTCTTTATCTGGATTTGTTACATCTAAATACTGCGCCATTGTTGGATAATATGCTTGTGTCTTCTCTTTTTCAAAACCTGATTTTCTGAACTTAAAACTATCAAAGAAGAACAATACAGGATTCAGAGCCAATTGATTAACATCATGATATTTAGAAAATACAGCTTGACTCCATCGTAGTGGGTAATGCGATGTACTATTATAAATACCAGCAGAAATAGCTAATACCGTTACAATAATAAATGTTATTTTTTGTGTTTTTGAAGGAATAAAATTTTTAGGTTTACATTTTTTATACAATCTAAAAGTAGCTTTGTAAATAATGGTATAAAGGACTGCCAAACCAATTAAACCCCAAATAACATGGTAATTTTCCCAAAGCATTTTGAGTGATATCCAAGGATTATTGACAAAACGTAAAACAGAAGCATCTAAACGTGAACCGATATATGAAAAATAACCAAAATCATACAAATAGAATAAACTAATAATAAGGTATGTGATTGCCATATAATTACCCGCCAAACGGTGATACCACTTGTTTCTAAAATATGCATTACCAATAATTAGCACGTAAATATGCAACGGAAACGTAGCTATAAGCGCTAAGCGCGTATCAAATCGCGCTCCTAATAACAAGGCATTTTTCACATCTTGATAAGGCACATTATCTCCTAAACTGATAGAAAATTGCCAGAAAACAAGACGCAAAACCCAAAGAAATAGCAATAAAATGAAAAAATTCCAAAATATAAATTTGACGTATGCGGGTATTATTTTTTTCTTCATAATTTTATTTTAAAAAAAACATAAGTACAAAGATAACTTTTCTTATTTCCTTCGGAAATAATTAGTCGTTTTTTTTCATGGCATCCAACAATTCAATAGCTGCTACTTGCGGTGTTTTTTGATTGCTAATCACTGCTTTCAAAGCGTTTTCGTAAGCACTTTTTAATTGCTCATTCTCTTGAAATAAGTTTTTAATTCCTGCGCTAATAGTCATTTCAAACCAATAAATATTTTGCTGTTTCCGTTGTTCAATAAAAGAGTTATTAGACTTCGTTAAGGCTATGTATTCTTCTACGGTATTCCAAATTTTGGCAATACTTTTATTATGCAAAGCACTCGCAGTGATGACCTTTGGTATCCAGCTATTTGCTTTAGGCGGAAAGAGGTGCAAAGCATTGGAAAAAGCCAGTTTTGAAAGTTTAGCTTGCTGTACATTATCACCATCAGCTTTATTAATCACTATCATATCTGCCATTTCTATAATGCCTCGCTTAATACCTTGTAGCTCATCTCCTGCTCCTGCCAATTTCAGGAGTAAGAAAAAATCGACCATTTGACTGACCGTAGTTTCTGATTGTCCTACGCCAACAGTTTCTATCAAAATAACATCATAACCTGCAGCTTCGCAAAGAATGCTTGCTTCTTTGGTATTTTGAGCCACGCCTCCAAGGGTTTTTCCTGCCGCCGATGGACGAATGTATGCCTTATCCGAACGTACTAATGTTTCCATACGGGTTTTATCTCCTAAAATACTCCCTTTACTCAAGGTACTACTCGGATCTATTGCCAGAATAGCCACTTTTTTTCCTGCTGCTATGAGCACATTTCCTAAGCGTTCTATAAAAGTACTTTTTCCAACGCCAGGAACACCTGTTACCCCTATTCGAATAGCATTATCTGCATAAGGCAAGCAAGCATTAAGTATCGTATTAGCCGCTATTTTATGTTTTAAGGCATTACTTTCTATTAGTGTAATGGCTTTGCTTAGATAAACGGTATTTCCTTGTAATATTTCTTCAATATAGTGCTTAGTATCTATTTTTTTTTGCTTGTTTTTTAAGAATTCAGCAACCGTTTTTTTAGAAGTAGCATCGGGTTGTGCTACGCCTTGTATTTCTTTTCGTGCTTTATGAAAATCTGCTTTTGCCAATTAATCTATTGTTTTTGACGAACTTGCTACCAATTCATTAATAGTTGCCAACTCTTCAGCGGTCAAATCGCGCCATTTGCCTACAGGTATATCAAGTTTTACATTCATTATCCGAACACGTTTCAAAGCAAGTACTTCATAATTAAGATACTCACACATTCTTCGTATTTGACGGTTTAAACCCTGTGTAAGCACTATTTTAAATTGGAATTTGCTCACACGAACCACCTTACAATTACGTGTTACGGTATCTAAGATAGGAATACCATTACTCATTTTTTTGATGAAATCTGGTGTAATAGTTTTGTCTACAGTAACCAAATATTCTTTCTCGTGGTTGTTTCGAGCGCGTAATATTTTATTAACAATATCGCCATCATTGGTTAAAAATATAAGTCCTTCACTGGGTTTATCAAGCCTTCCGATAGGAAAAATACGTGTAGGATAATTGATATAATCTATAATATTATCTTTTTCAACTTTGGTATCTGTTGTGCAAACAATACCAATAGGCTTGTTAAAAGCAATGTAAACGGGTTTGTCATGTTGTTTTGAAACGTGTTTTCCATCTACTGCCACGATATCATTGGCTGTGATTTTTGTACCCATTGCTGGCACTTCACCATTGACTGTCACACGACCTGCATCAATGAGTTTGTCTGCAGCCCTACGCGAACAATAGCCTATTTCACTAAGATATTTATTGATACGTGTTTCTTTCATATTATCATTTCTATTTGGTAAAAGTAGGAATTATTTAGATAAAATAAGTGAATTGAACTGTGATTTATAAATTTCCACAAAGAATAGACTTTTGTTTTTTTTAACTTCTAATAGAAATAATTGTATTTTAGCCTTTTGTAATTGCGAGAGTAAGCGGAACGAACTACGAGAGTCTATTATTCTCGGTCATAAGATTTCTCACGCTGTGTAGAAGGACATTCAAAAACATATAATTACCACAAACATGCTTCAAATAGATAAAAGTACTTTAACCTTTCTCAAGAAATTAAAACAAAATAACAACCGTGATTGGTTTGCTGCCAACAAAACGCAATTTAGTGAAGAACAAACCAAGATTAAAGCATTTCACCATGCCATAAAAGAAGCGCTCAATACACACGATTGTATCGAGAAGTATAAGTTGTATCGTATTTATCGAGATTTGCGTTTTTCTAAAGATAAAACACCTTATCAACCTCATTTTGCTGCAGCATTTTCAAGGTATGGAGCAGCATTACGCGGTACATACTATCTTAGAATTCGCCCTGGAGAATCATTTCTTGCAGGTGGTTTTTGGGAACCAAACAAAGATGATATTTTACGTATTCGCAAAGAATTTGAAATTGACGCTTCGCCACTTCGTGAAATTTTAAAAGCTAACGATTTTCAAAAAATATTTGGTAGAGAGCTCCAAGGAAACAGTTTGAAAACAGCACCTAGAGGTTTTGATAAAACGCATCCTGATATTGATTTAATACGTAAAAAAGGTTTTGTAGCAATACGTAAATTTACAGACAAAGAAGTATTAGCTGCTGATTTTTTAGAAACAGTTTCATACAGCTTCAATATCTTGCGTCCTTTTTTTGATTATATGAGTGAGGTATTAACTACTGACTTAAATGGTGAAACAATAATTTCTGATTAGAAATCAGAAGTAAAAAAACCACTCAAATGAGTGGTTTTTTAGTTTCGTTAACGATTCATTATTCATCCAAAAGCACCCATTTGCCCTGTTCTATCAATGGAATAGCTTGTTTGTATTTTACAGTTCGTTCTTCTCCGTTACTGATATGTTTTATTGTAACGCGCTCATTACGTCCTATTTTACGTTCGGTACGCACTATAGTTTCAGTAACTTGCTGTTGTTGCGTTTGCCCTGCTTCACGGTTTTGTGCTGCACGACTCTCCATATCTTGAATATCATCTGCGCGAGATTCTTTGTATTTACTTGGTTTTGGTATATTAATAGTTGCTGCTTTAGTCACTTTTTGCTCTTGAGGTATTTCGCCTTTAAACAAAAATGAAATTACATCACTATTAATTTTAGTAAGCATCTCTTTAAATAATTTAAATGCTTCTAATTTATAGATAAGCAATGGATCTTTCTGTTCGTGAACTGCAAGTTGCACCGATTGTTTTAAATTATCCATTTCGCGTAAATGCTCTTTCCAAGCATCATCGACTAGCGCCAAAGTAATGTTTTTTTCAAAATCTGTAATCAGTGTTTCTCCTTGTGATTCGTATGCGTCTTTCAGATTTGTAACTACATTGAGTGTTTTAACACCATCAGAAAATGGCACAACAATACGTTCATAATTATTAGAAGGATCTTCGTATACATTTTTTACCACAGGATAAACTACAGTAGCACTATGTTTTACTTTTTCTTCGTAGTGTGCAAGTACTTTTTCAAATAATTCATCTGCAAGTGTGACATCTTTTCCTTTTTCAAATTCTGCTTCACTAAATGGAGAAGTCATTGAAAAAACAGTAATTAAACCATATTCAAAAGATTTAAAATCATTGGTTGGCTTGTTATTAAAAACCAAATCATCAACTGTATCTGCAATCATATTGGTAATATCTACTTTTAGACGATTACCGTGTAATGCGTGACGACGTTTTTTGTAAACAACTTCACGTTGTGCATTCATCACATCATCATATTCTAATAATCGTTTACGAATACCAAAATTATTTTCTTCAACTTTTTTCTGTGCACGTTCTATAGACTTAGATATCCAACTGTGCTGAATAACTTCGCCATCTTCCAAGCCCATTCTATCCATCATTTTGGCTATTTTTTCAGAACCAAAAAGACGCATTAACTTATCATCTAGTGCTACATAAAACTGTGAAGACCCTGGATCTCCTTGACGACCAGCACGACCACGAAGCTGTCTATCAACACGTCTTGAATCGTGTCTTTCTGTACCGATAATGGCAAGTCCGCCTGCTGCTTTTACTTCATCAGAGAGTTTGATATCTGTACCACGACCTGCCATATTGGTAGCTATAGTTACCACTCCTGGATTTCCTGCTTCTGCTACAATATCAGCTTCTTTTTTATGCATTTTGGCATTCAATACATTGTGTTTGATACCACGCATTTTAAGCATTCGAGAGAGTAATTCTGAAATCTCTACAGATGTTGTTCCTACAAGTACTGGGCGTTTTGCTTTAACAAGTTTAGCTACTTCTTCTATTACAGCATTATATTTTTCGCGTGTCGTTTTGAAAACTAAATCTTCTTTATCATCACGCAACAAAGGTCTATTGGTCGGAATTTCATTAACATCTAATTTATAGATTTCTAAAAACTCTCCTGCTTCTGTAATTGCTGTACCTGTCATACCCGAAAGTTTACGGTACATTCTAAAGTAATTTTGAAGCGTTATAGTAGCATAAGTCTGCGTTGCATCTTTAATTTTTACATTTTCTTTTGCTTCTATGGCTTGATGCAAACCATCGGAATAACGACGACCGTCCATTATACGACCTGTTTGTTCATCTACAATCAAAATCTCACCATCCATCACAACGTATTCTACGTCTTTTTCAAACATAGTATACGCTTTAAGCAATTGATTCAAAGTATGAATACGCTCACTTTTGATATTGAAATCTTTAAATAATTGCTCTTTTTCTTTGGCTTCTTCTGCTGGTTCAAGTTTTGCTTTTTCAATACGAGAAACTTCCATTCCTATTTCAGGAAGCACAAAGAAATTTGAATCTTGATGCGCTTTTGATAAGAATTCAACTCCTTTTTCGGTTAAATCTATAGCGTTGTTTTTTTCTTCAATAACATAGTAAAGATCTTCATCTACTTTGATCATCTCTTTACTGTTATCTTGCATATAGAAGTTTTCGGTCTTTTGAAGGAGTTGTTTCATTCCTTCTTGACTCAAAAATTTAATCAATGCTTTATTCTTTGGCATACCACGATAAACACGCAGTAATAAAAAACCGCCATTTTTTTCATCTCCAGATGTAATTAAGCTTTTTGCTTCTGAAAAAACAGCAAGCAAATGTTTGTTCTGCAAAGAAACCATCTGGCTAATGGTTGGTTTTAATTCTTCAAATTCGTGAATATCTCCTTGAGGAACAGCTCCAGATATAATAAGTGGCGTACGGGCATCATCAACCAAAACAGAATCGACCTCATCTACAATGGCATAGTTATGTGGTTTTTGTACCAACTCTTCTGGCGTATGTGCCATATTGTCTCTAAGATAATCAAAACCAAATTCATTATTAGTTCCGTATGTAATATCTGCTTGATACGCTTTGCGTCTTGCATCAGAATTTGGTTGATGATGATCAATACAATCTACACGCAAACCGTGAAATTCAAAAATTGGTGCCATCCAAGCAGCATCACGTTTTGCTAGATAATCATTAACAGTAACCAAATGTACACCATTTCCTGTTAAAGCATTAAGATAAACAGGAAGCGTCGCTACAAGCGTTTTCCCCTCTCCTGTCATCATCTCTGCAATATTTCCTTGATGCAATGCAATACCTCCAATAAGCTGTACGTCATAGTGAATCATATCCCAAACCACTTCTTTTCCTTCGGCATCCCATCTATTATACCAAATAGCTTTATCACCATCGAGTACCACATTATTTTTTATTCCTGAGATTTCTCTATCAAATGCATTAGCGGTAACTATAACTTTTTCATTGGTAGTAAAACGTCTTGCCGTATCTTTCATCACTGCAAAAGCTTCGGGTAATATCTCGTTTAATACTGCTTCAGATTTTTTGTACGAATCATCTTTTAGCTTATCAATTTTATCATAAAAAGACTCTCGCTCTGAAAGAGCTACTTCAAGTGCTTGCGCCTCTAAGCTTGCTATTTCTTTGGTATTTTCTGCAATAGCAGCATTTATTTTTTCTTTAAAATAAACTGTCTTTGCACGCAATTCATCATTTGATAATTTTTGAATGCCCGCTTCTAATGCTAAAATTTGAGTAACAATAGGTTGTACTTTTTTAATATCTTTTTTAGATTTATTTCCAAGAAAAACACTTATAATGGAGTTTAATATATTCATTTTTATTCTTTTTTATAGGCGCACAATTTACGACAAATTTATATTATGATTCCTAAATATTTGACAAAAATTAAACCAAAGATAAAAAACTGACAAAATGCCAAAAATAAGTTGCTTATTTTTTAAAATTTAGCTTTAACACACTTAATAATACGGTTTAAATCATCAAGAGTTAGATTTGATCCTGATGGCAGACACAATCCTTTTTCAAAAAAAGTTTCGGAAACACCGTTTAAATAAGCTGGAAATGCTTCAAAAACAGGTTGCAGATGCATGGGCTTCCACAATGGGCGTGCTTCAATATTTTCTGCTGCTATTTGTGTCGCTGTTTTTACGCTGTATTATACAAGTCTAAATATTCAGGTAATAATGGTCTTGGACCAATCAAACTCATATCGCCTTTCAATACATTTAATAGTTGTGGTAATTCATCTATTGAAGTTTTACGAACAAACCGTCCAAAAGCTGTTAGTCGTTCATTATCTGGAAGTAATTTGCCATTATCATCTTGCAAATCAATAACAATATTCATAATTTTATCTTGTACTAAAAAATTATGATACAAAAATAGCATAATTAATTACATTTAACTCCTATTTGAAAAAAATGCGTATATTTAGCATCTAATTAAACTAAATAAAAATGCGTAGAAATAGTGGTATAAAATTACGTTTATTATTAGCTGTAGGAATAGTATTATTCTCAGCAATTAAGTATTTTGCAAGTTCAGAGGTAAATCCATATACTGGACGTACACAACATGTC
Organism: Flavobacteriaceae bacterium; assembly: GCA_027073495.1. Lineage (GTDB taxonomy): Bacteria > Bacteroidota > Bacteroidia > Flavobacteriales > Flavobacteriaceae > JALSVQ01. The sequence goes on from JALSVQ010000022.1 coordinate 13,747, forward strand.
AATATCTCTCCCAAACAAGAAATTGCTATCGGATTGAGTAGTCGTCCGCAAATGGCACAACAATATGGCGGTTTGTATCCTGATCAAAAACTACAAGATGTAGTAGATAATATTGGCGCTACATTGGTTAACAGCACCATTGCAAAAAAGACACCGTATCGCTATGAGTTTCATCTCTTGCGAGACCCAAATACCATCAATGCTTTTGCATTACCTGGCGGACAAGTTTTTATTACCTATGGATTATTTAAACTATTAGGAAATAAAGATGAATTGGCTGGTGTTTTAGGACATGAAATAGGACATGTGGTAGGGCGTCATTCTGCAGAACGTATGGCAAAACAAAATCTCACGCAAGGCTTACTTTCGGGCGTGGCTGTCGGTGGTGGGCAAGGCGCAGCACAATCTGCTGCTGCTGTTGCCAATATGATAAATATGAAATATGGACGTGCAGATGAGCTCGAAGCTGATGAACTTGGTGTACGGTTTTTAATTGCTTCACATTTTCAACCTGAACAAATGATAGAAGTGATGAAAATATTAAAAAAAGCAAGTGGCGGACGAAAAACTCCAGAATTTCAATCTACACATCCAAGCCCTGACAATAGGATTGCACATATTAAAGCTGCTATTAAAAAATACCGTAAATAAATTTTGAATAACAAACTATTAGCTATACTACTTATATTAAGTGTTCAAATTTCATGGGCGCAAGAATTTCAGGATTACCCCATTAATAATTCGTTGAACTACCAATATAAGAAGCCTAAACTATTTGACTTCATCACCTATCTACCAAAAGATATGGGTGACTTTGGTCACAGCATAACACATATTAAAAACACAGATGCTTTAATTGGTGCCGTAGCAAGTACTTTAATATTATTACGAGCGGATCAAAATCTCACCAATAATGCTGTTACTTTTGGCAATAACATTGGTTTATCACAACACTATACGTATAGCCATCTTGGTCCTTTTGAAGTTGTACCAAAAGATATCAACTCAGGGATTTATCTTAGTGGTAATGTTTTTTTTGTAAGTGTGCTCAGTGGTTCATTTCTGACCTATGGAAAACTTAAGAATGACTACCGAGCACTGAACACTTCTAGCGAACTCATGGAAGGGCTTTTTGCTGTAGCACTCGTTACGCAAACATTAAAACGTATTACAGGACGGCAAGAACCAGAAAAAGCAAGTATTGCAGGAGGTAAATGGCAGTTTTTTCCGAATCTAAAAACATATCAAAATAATCGTGCGTATTATGATGCCTATCCTTCGGGACATGTAGCTACTTTAATGACCACTATAACGGTATTAGCAAGCAATTATCCTGAAAAAAAATGGATTAAACCAGTAGGATATTCTATGTTAGGTGTTCTGGCAGTTGATATGATGCAAAGCCAAGTTCACTGGGCTTCTGATTATCCACTTGCTATCGCTATTGGCTACATAATAGGAAAAAATGTTGCTAAAAGACGTATTAAAAAAACAGCAAACAATACTGCTTTTTATACTAAAAAATCAAATTATAAATTGCACTATAATTTATCTTTAAGACCCAATTACAAAGCTATTGGAGTTACTGTTTCTTTTTGATTTTCAGTATATTATTTAACATAAAGCTAGTATTGTGACATTAAAAACGATCACTCCAGTCTTCAAATTAAGACAAAATGTCATTATCCTTTTAAAAATAAATCTATTTGACATAATAAAATTATGACACTAGTATAAAAAGTCTTTAATATCATTAATTTTTTGACATCCTATTAAAAGTACTTGTAGTAAGTTACTACAAGTACTTTTTTATACAATCAAAATTTACTCTGCTACAATTTTCCAAATTGCGCCGGAAAGCCCTCCATCTTTATAACCTCCAAAAAGCCAAAGTGCATTGTTATAGTTTAAGGTATTATGAAAGGCTACAGCCTCAAAAGGAATAGCCGTTGTGTCATATTTTGTCCACGTAATCATATCGGATGAATAGTAAATATCATTTGAATAATCTGCTGTTCCTTGTCTTCCGCCAATTACCCAAACTTTATTATTATAAACTGTTGCTGAATGACCTGTTAGTCTTGGTAAAACATCGCCTTGTATGGCTACTTGTGTCCAATTTGTTCCATCAGTACTTTTCCATACATCATTTAACCGTGTTGTTGCCTCACCTCCAATAACATACATTGCATTGTTAAAAACAAGTGCTTGATGTCCGCCTCTACCAAAAAAAGCAGCTGCAGCATTTGCTGTATTTTGCGTCCAATCTATTCCGTTGGAAGTTGACCATACTTCGGTATTATGTGTTGTTGGATTCCCTGCAATTACATACATCTTACCATTAAAGACTAAAGTTTGATGGAATTGCACTACTCCAAAAGGAGGTGTACTCACTTCCAATGTCCAATTTTCACCATCTGATGAGCTCCAAATATCTTCTAATGTTGTTCCGTCATTGGCTTCTCCACCAATAATCCATAGTTTATTATTAAATTTTGTTAAGGTAGTTCCACGTCTTCCCACAGGAACATTATCTGCTACCGAAAACCAAGCTATTCCATTATTACTAAACCAAACTTCATGGTGGAAATCAGCAGTTGTTGTGTATGCTCTTCCTGCAAACGACCAAACGCTATCATCAAACAATGCCATGGCATTATCGGCAAAATCACCCATTTGGTCTTGAACAGTTTCTTGAGTGAAATTTAATGTTATGACTTCTGGTGTATCTATTGAATCATTATCTTTTTCACAAGAAATAAAAACGAAAAATAGCAATAGCGACAGGTAGTTTAAAATTTTAGTGTATTTCATAGTATTTATTTTAGTATTTTATATGGTCTAAACCTTTATTCTTCCAAAATAACATTGAACGTTCCTATTAAATTAGCATCAACTGTATCAAAACCACGATACAAGTCACCACTATATACTACAGAAGTAGTATTTCGCAGTAAATTTCCTTTTAAAGAATAACTAACTCCATTATCATAGCTGTAATTTATTTTAACTACATCCTCATTAGTAATTGTCCAAGTTCCTGTACCAACATCTGGGTTTGTTATGCTATCTGAATGGATAATCGCAGAATGATCCGTTGAAAATATAATTTGAAAATAAGCAGATGTATTATAAATTCCTGTAAAAGTACCTTGTAAGGTATTATCTATGGACATTTCAAGTGTAGTTGAACCAGCACTATTGGTTGCAACTATATCAAAAACCCAATATCCTTCACCTAATAGTTTTGTCCAAGAAATTATACCTGTTGTTGTGTCAAAACTTAGGTTTGGGATTCCTCCTGAATAGCTTTGTATCAATTCTAATGTTCCTGTTTCACCGTTCCAATCAATAGTTGGAATAGTATTTCCTAGCTGTTGAAAAGTTGCTTCGATGTCATTACTATCGTAAGTAATAGTTGGTCTGCTTACGCTTGGTCCATCATCTTTTTTGCAGCTTGAGGCTAGTAAGGTTATCATAATTAGAAATGCGATAATTGGTAATTTTGTTTTCATTGTTTTCATAATTTATTGATTTTAAAATGTTAATTTATTGGTAATACGAGTATTTCTACTCTTCTGTTTTTCTTTCTGTTTGCATCGGAATCATTTTTTACTATTGGTCTGGATTTACCATAACCAACTTCTTTCCATTGGAATTTAATACTTGGAATACTTTTTTTTAATTCAACTGCTACGCTATGTGCTCTTTTTTGAGATAGTTTCATATTATAATTGTCATTTCCTACATTGTCGGTATGTCCTTCGATAGTTATTATGCCTTTCGGCAAGGCTTTTACTTGTTTAGCTAATTTTGCAATAGCTTCTTTTCCTTCTTTTTTTAAGTTGTATTTTCCGGTATCAAAAAGTACTTCGCTATCTAAACTCAAACGAAAAGCACCACCAATAGTTGCTATAGCATCAATATCTGCTCCAGGAACACCACTATAAGTTTTTAAATCAGTTAAACGTAAGTAGTTAAACGTTTCGTTAGGTTGCACAAAATTATGTATATCAACAAAGGCAGTTCCCCCTTTTATTTTACCAATATTTATCCAATGTTGCCCGTCTTTAGATAGTTCTAATTTGGTTGGTTCTACTTTTCCCATTTCAAAAACATACAAATCGGGGCCGTTAACATCGATAAGTACATTATCGGTAAATTGAACTACCAAGACACCTGCTTTGCCAAGATTACAAATAGTGCCATTAAAATAATCTTTGTACTTTGGTTTTGCTACAATATCAGGTTCGCCTATACAACCTTCTGAGAAATCACCCATTCCATTTTCGCCTTGGTAATGGCTTATTAATTTATCGGCAAAAGATAATTTTCCTAGTGGTAAATACACTACTTTACCCTTTTCATCGGTATAAAAATTTTCGGCTAATTCAGAGCTGTACCAATTTGGATTATTTTGTAGAAAAGTTGCTTTTTCAAATTTGCATGTTGCTGCAAATTTCTGACTGTTGTATTTGAAATTACGTTGATGTCTTGCTATTCTTTTTTTGAAATTTTTGCTGACTTCTTTCTGATTGGTATTTATATAATTGCTGACTTCTCTTGGAATTCCATTTTCTGGAGATTTTTGCATTGCTTTATACGAAACAAAATTTGTAGAAGCTGGCACTTTTGCCATCATTTCTACATCCATAGCATCAATATTAAAATAATCGGCTAATATAATTTTGGATTGTTCTTTATTGGCTTCGGTCAATGCAATTACATCCATATCTTTTGATGCTTTTCCTGCATCTTTTCTAAACTCTTCAATAAGCATATTATCTTCAGGAATTTTAAACTGTGCTTGCAAGTTTTCAATGGCTTTAATCGTAGCTTCTTGGCGCAATTGTGACGTAGCTAATTCTATTTTGTCAAAATCGGAGTTGCCATCTATTTTATCTTTATGGCGATATAATTGTTTTCTATCTATTACATATCCATCATCATCACTATTCACAATTTTTTTAATAGAAGCTACGGTATCTAACAACATTTTAGCCATTTTTTTAAAATCTGGTCGTTTTTTTTCGGATGGTTTTTCTTTTCCTGCCAATTCTACCCAAAGCGAATCCATTTTGTCATTTGCTTTGTTGTATTTTTCCATTGCTGTTGCTATTTTAGCAGAATCACCTAAATTTAAAGTGCCTTGTTCTATTGGAGGCAAAGCGTTTTTGGTAATTTCTTGCTTTTTTGGAAGATTATTTTCTTTCTTTTCACAAGAAATTAACAATAAAAAAACCAATACAATATGTAGAATAATCCGAATCATTATTTACGGTATTTTTCTAATAAATAATTTAGTGTTTTGCGTGCGTATTGTATGCGAATTTCTTGTTCTTCAATACTCATTTTTACTGCCAATCTTGCCCAAGAGGAATATAAAAAGTTATCGTAATTTGGGTTCATTACCATTAATCTTCCTGCATTTTTTTGATGCGTAAGGTAGCAATCGCCTGTTTTACTGATTTCAATATCGGTACCTGTTATTTTATTTTCACCGTTCTTTTTTGATTTTAAATAATTATCAATTTCTCTTTTAATATCGTTTTTGTTCGATTCTGAAATATAATAATCGAATTGCATTTCTTCGCCATTAGGCAATTTTATGGTGTAAAAATAATGCTTGTTTACATTTTTAGTATCGCCCTTTGTAATAGCTGACAAAGGTAAACCTGTTGCTTTTGCTATTTCTTCAAAAGATAAAGAAATGTCGTTTTTTCCACTAAACAATGCATCGTAATTAGCACTTTTTTGTTGATTATCTTTAGCTTTTGAAGTGGCGTTTTGTGTTTTAGCAGAAGTATTGGTTTCTGCTTTTTTAATTGATGGCGTAATGGCATCATTTTTACACATTAAAACGATATTGCTTATAGTAAATAGTATTAAAAAATTCAGTTTCATAATAATTGGTTTTATTTGTTGTATTTCATTGCTATAAAATCATAAATTAAATAACCAAAACGATCATACCAATCTGGCAAGCCAAATTGTGATTCACAATGATCTAATTCTTGAAGCGTTGATTGCAATTCTCTTAAAAATTCGGCACGCTTTCTAACATACGCCTTTTCTAAATCGACAACTGACTTTTGAATTTTTATTCGTTGCGTTTGCCAAGCTAAACCAGTCACTGCATGTATCCCTGAAGCATTATCTCCAAAAGCTATTGCTGCTTGACTGAATCGTTTAGTACAATCATAAATGGCTTGTAATTTCTCAAATTTGTATCTCAGATCATTAAATTTTCTTCGTGCATCGGTAAAACATTTTTTGCATTGATTATCTACACAAAAAGAAGGCACTCTTGGCAAACCTGGCAATGACGAACTATTTATACAAGTACTTAAGTTTTCATACGAATCGTATAATTCTTTTGTGCTACTATATATATTTGTAGCAGTGCTTAATTTACCTTGCACACTATTAATACGGGAAACAACAGAATTGAATTTTTTTAAAGTATTTTCAGAATCCATAGTAGAAGTTCTCCCTTCTCTTTGCATCTGGTCTTTAATCATTCTTTTTAAAGCCTTTTCACTTTCACCTTCTCTTGATAACATTTGACCTATAGTTTGGGTCTGTTCAGGTGTAAACGAAATGTTTTGTGAAAAAACAGGCTGAGAGAAACCAGTAAAAAGGAATAACAATAACATCATATTTATATTTGATTTTTTCTTTTTGAAAGCTAATATTAATACTATTAGAACAAGCAATCCAATAATAACATAAAGCAATGTAGTACTACTATTTGCAGAAGATTCTGTTTTAGTATTCGCATTGTTAGTATTATTCTTTTCCTTTTCTGAAACATTTATATTATCACTTGCTCTAATTTTTCTAAAAGGAGAATTTAAATAGTTTTTTACAGGAGGAGTTGCAGAAATAACAATACTAAATGGTACTATTTTTTTCTCATTACTTGATATTTTTATCCCAAATGAGCCAATGGTTCTAAATTTAAAATTTGCGATTTCATCAGTCCCACTTTTTGTATTTTTTGATTGTACAGAATCAGCCCAATTAGCTACTACAATGTCAACTTTTAAATCAGCTTCGCCATTATTTGCAAAAACATACACATCTATAAACTGAAATAAATCATGACCTTTAACTGTAAAGTATGCAGTTTGGTTGATACCAAGACTATGCATTACAGCAATACCTTTGGCATCTTTTGTAGCCGAATTTTCTTTTAATTCTAAAGCTATTGGTTTTATTTTATCATCCAATGTAAATTGAGCAAAAGTAATATTGGAGATGATCAAAAACAGTAAGGTCAATTTTTTGTTCATGTTATAGTGTTTTTATTGTTATATCTGATGTCAAATAATAATTTGTTCGTTTATTTACATTAATTTTTTATAATCTGTTATATGGATAACACGAGGCGATTTCTCTAATTTAGTACAGGTTATTGTTATGGTTTTAGGCTTTCTTTTTGAAGTATCTGTGATTACCATTTCCATTGCTATTCCGTTCATTTTAAACATCCACGTATTGTTTTGGTTTCGCATTTTTTTACTTCCAGCACCTTTAAAATTTTCAGGAAATGTTATTCCTGCTTTGTTGGTTACCCAAACATTTGAAGTGAAATCTTTTCCTTCTACAAAATATTCATCACAAGGGTAACCTAATATTTTTTTATGCTTGCCTGTTTTACTTATTTTGATGTCTTTTTGTGTTTCTTCTTTAACCTTATCAAAATCCATTTTCATTTGCATTCGCGTTTTATCTTTTCCGTTTTCCATAAGCATAATCATCTTGCTATTTTCAAAATCCATTATGGAAATCATTTTGTTTTTCACATCTGGAAGTTCTGTTGCTAGATAACTTGCGTTATTTTTTAGATAATAGTTAAAATGCATTGGTTTTCCTTTTTCTGGCTTCATTTCAAAACTGTAGATATGGGTAAATTCAAAATCTGTTTGACCAGTATTTACTGTGTTTTTTTGCATCTTAGTAGTGTTACCATCGGAAGAAGACACAATAGCATTTTCTGCTTTGTTTTTTGAACTGGTTGTCGTATTTTCAGAAGATTTTTCTGTGTTTTTAGTTTCTTTTTTTCCTGCAACGGTTTTGTCTATTTTATTTTCAGCGGAATCAAAAGTTTTATCAATTTTTCGATCTACTCTACGCTGTGCACGTCGTTCGGCTTCGTGTTTAACTTTTTGCTCGGCTTTTTCTTTTAGCTTTTTTAAAAATTGTGCATTACTAGTTATAGTAGTACTAATAAATAAAATAGTTAATAGTATTCTAATTGCTTTCATCATGTTAGATTTAGGGTGTTATTATTTTTTTACTATATATTTTTGCAATAACTTAATTATAGAATCTTTTTTCTTTGAATCAAGTTCTTTTTTTTGCAATTCGTATAATTGCTTAAATTTAATTTTTTCTTCAGGTGTTAAGTCTTGTGTTTGATTTACGATGTCCTTATAATTTTTAACTCTGCTAAAATCAATACCAACCATTACGCTATCTTTGGCAATATCTTTAAAAACTTCGGTTTGCATATCCAAAATATTGGTAGAAACAGGCATGTTGTGGTTGTTTTTTTTGGTTGTTTTTTGCTGTGCAGAAGCTACTGTAGCAAGTAAAAAACACAATAATAATAACTGATTTTTCATATTGTTATATTTTTAATTAATCCTTTTTAAAATTAGTTTTTTTAATGATTTTGTTTTTATTGGTAATGTTAAGAATGTATTTTCCTTTATTCAATTTACTTATATTCAAATAGATTTTATTTAGCTTGTTACTCCGTAATTCCGCCTCTTTTTTCGTTTCTTTTGACATTGTGAATTTTTCCATTAATTATGATAGGGTAAAAGTAGTTTGCGCATCAAAGATTAAGCCTATTGGCAATTGATAAGATACACCTAAGTTTAATCCATAAACAAAACTTTCAGAAAATTCTTTATAATCCACACTTTCTGTTCCATCTGATATAATAGCTTTGGTCAAAAAACTCAGCTCTGGACCAAAATTTACAGAGAAAGCTTCATTAAAATGATATTGAGCCATTATCGGAATATCCAAATAATCATATCTATATTTAAAATCAAGACCTCCTTTATTAGAGTTAACACCTTTTGCTGTATAAAGCAACTCAGGCTGTAATGAAATTTTTTCTGAAAGATCAAAATTAGCAAAAACTCCTGCTTGATAAGCTAGTAAAGGATCTATTTCCCCACTTATATCTTCTGAACTATGCCAGTTATTATAATTCATTCCTGCTTTTACACCAAAAGTTTGTGCATTAAGACTTAGTACACTGACTAACAGTAATGCGGTAATTAGTATTTTTTTCATTGTTTTTGTATTTATTGTTTCTTAAAAGGTATTACGTACCCAACTGTCACTTGAAATGCATTATTCAATATTTTAAGATCTCCAGGAAGCATTTTATACACACTTCCTAATCCATAAGCATAACGAGCATCAAAGATTAAACCTATAGGCAATTGATATGATATGCCCAAATTTAAGGCATAATTAAAACTCTCAGTTCCATCTATCATATCCACACTTTCTGTTCCATCTGATATAATAGCTTTGGTCAAAAAACTCAGCTCTGGACCAAAATTTACAAAGAAAGCTTCATTAATATGATATTGTGCCATTATTGGAATATCTAAATAATCAAGTCTGTATTTAAAATCGGAATTTCCAGCAGCTTTTATCCCTTTTGCTGTATAGAGCAACTCAGGTTGCAAAGAAATTTTTTCTGAAAGATCAAAATTAGCAAAAACTCCTGCTTGATACAATAACATAGGATCAATTTCCCCACTTATATCTTCTGAACTATGCCAGTTATTATAATTCATCCCTGCTTTTACACCAAATGATTGTGCATTAAGACTTAGTACACTAACTAATAATAACGCGGTAATTAGTACTTTTTTCATAATTTATGTATTTATTGTTTTTGTACTACAAAATTAAAGGTAATAGCATTACCTTTTAATTTTATTGTATAAAATGTAAGTATTACTATAACAATGGTACAAAATAATGTACAATAAGTATATTATTAATTACTCATAAATTTGTTAATAAAAATTAAAAACAACTATACAATTATTAACTTGCTTGTAGTATATTAGCAGCGTAAAATCAAGCAATCAAAATGGCAAAAGAAACTCAATATACCGAAGATAACATACGCTCACTCGATTGGAAAGAGCATATCCGTATGCGCCCTGGTATGTATATTGGTAAACTTGGTGATGGCTCATCGCCAGACGATGGTATTTATATTTTACTCAAAGAGGTTTTGGACAATTCCATTGACGAATTTGTAATGGGAGCTGGAAAAACCATCGAAATAAGTATTAAAGATAAGCATGTAACAGTTCGTGATTATGGTCGTGGCATTCCGCTTGGCAAAGTTGTAGATGTAGTGTCCAAAATGAATACTGGAGGTAAATACGACTCGCGTGCCTTTAAAAAATCTGTAGGTTTGAATGGTGTCGGTACTAAAGCCGTAAATGCGCTATCGGCTACATTTAGAATACAATCTTTTAGAGACAAACAAACCAAAGTTGCCGAATTTGCCAAAGGAGAACTTACCCTTGACGCTCCGCTTGAAGCTTCATCAAAACGCAAAGGAACACAAGTTGTCTTTCTACCTGATGAAACTATTTTTGGAAATTATAAATTCCGCCCTGAATACATTGTCAAAATGCTCAAAAACTATGTGTATCTCAATCCTGGATTGACTATAGTTTTTAACGGGGAAAAGTACTATTCTGAAAATGGACTTAAAGATTTATTGCACGAAAGTATTCAAGAGAGTGATATGCGCTACCCTATCATACACCTTAAAGGCAATGATATAGAAGTAGCCATAACACATAGTAGAACACAATATAGCGAAGAATATCATTCTTTTGTAAACGGACAACACACCACACAAGGAGGAACTCATCAAACTGCTTTTCGTGAAGCCATAGTAAAAACAGTACGCGATTTTTATAAAAAAAATTATGATGCTTCAGATATTCGTAAATCTATAGTTTCAGCTATATCTATAAAGGTAATGGAACCTGTTTTTGAATCACAGACCAAAACAAAACTTGGTTCTATAGAAATGGGCGATGGCATGCCAACGGTTCGCGCTTACATTATTGACTTTCTGAAAACGAAGTTAGACAATTACCTTCATAAAAATACAGAAACAGCAGAAGCATTGCAACGCAAAATCGTACAAGCAGAACGCGAACGAAAAGAACTTTCTGGTATTCGAAAATTAGCTCGAGAACGTGCTAAAAAAGTAAGCTTACACAATAAAAAGCTACGTGATTGCAGAGCACATCTCAATGATTTAAAGAAAGAACGCCGATTAGAAACTACACTTTTTATCACCGAGGGAGATTCGGCAAGTGGTTCAATCACCAAATCGCGCGATGTAAACACGCAAGCTGTATTTAGTCTAAAAGGAAAACCGCTGAATGCTTATGGTTTGTCCAAAAAAGTGGTTTATGAAAATGAGGAATTTAACCTCCTTCAAGCAGCACTTAATATAGAAGACGGTTTAGAAAATTTAAGATACAATAACGTTGTGATTGCTACCGATGCCGATGTCGATGGTATGCACATTCGCTTACTCTTAATTACATTTTTCTTACAGTTTTTTCCTGAAATCATCAAACAAGGACATCTTTATATATTAGAAACTCCATTATTTAGAGTACGTGATAAACAGCAAACATTCTATTGTTATTCTGAAAAAGAAAAACAAGTAGCCAAAACTAAATTACGTGGTAAAGCAGAAATCACACGATTTAAAGGTTTGGGAGAGATTTCTCCTAATGAATTTGTACATTTTATAGG
>JALSVQ010000023.1 GCA_027073495.1 Flavobacteriaceae bacterium
GAATAGCATTCATATCTGTACCTACAGAACCAGCACCTACTGTACCGTTTACATTTAGTAAAGAAGATGTGTGTCTTCTTTTACCATTAATAAGTACCAATACTTGATCAGGTCCCATTCCTCTAAGCGAAGCAGGATCAATATGGTCAGTACCATCAGATACTGTTTGTGAGTTAGAAGTAAATGAAGGCGCTACATAATTTAGAATTTGGTTGACATCTGTCTGAGGTCCAGCAGTTGTCAATTCTGAAATGTTAATAACGTCCACAGGAACTGGTGTGTCAGTAGCAGTTCGTGATGGGTTACGAGAACCTACCATCACTACCTCGTCAAGTTCTACACCATTTGCAAGCGATACATTTACAATGGATGTTCCATCCATTGGTACATCTTTAGAAACCATACCAGCGTAAGTAAATACAAGTGTTTCTCCTTTGTTTACTTCAAGGCTGTATTTTCCATCAAAATCTGTAGCTACTCCGCGAGTAGTTCCTTTGACCAATACAGATACACTTGGTAATGGTTGGTTGTCTCCATCGGTAACGACTCCGTTAACCTCATAAGACTGTGCAAATAATGCTGAAAAAGCAAAAAATGCAATGAGTAAAGCATAATACTTTGTCTTCATAAAAATAATTTTTGAGTTAATAAATTTTTTATTTAAAGACGCAATATAGTGTTTTTTTTTTGAAAAAGTAACAATTTATTAACATATAAATAGAACAATCTACTATAAAACTTTTAATTATCTGTAATAAAAGTAAAATAAATAGTGTAAAATCAATTTTCAAAAAATATTCATTAGCTAATTGTATTATTATAATTATCTTTGTGCCTTAATATTTATTTTATGGCACAAAAACCAGCATTAGCAAAGGGAACGCGTGATTTTTCATCAGAAGTGATGGCGCGACGTAATTATATATTTGATACTATCAAAAAACAGTTTCATCGCTATGGTTTTGCACCTATAGAAACCCCATCTTTTGAAAAATCGAATACGCTATTAGGAAAATATGGAGAAGAAGGAGATCGCCTTATTTTTAAAATATTAAATTCTGGTGATTATCTTAAAAAAGTAAATGCACAATTACTTGAAGAGAAAGCGAGTAATAAGGTCAGTGCTGCAATCAGTGAGAAAGCACTACGTTATGACCTTACAGTGCCTTTTGCACGGTATGTCGTGATGCACCAAAATGAATTGACCTTTCCCTTTAAACGCTACCAAATTCAGCCTGTTTGGCGTGCTGATAGACCTCAAAAAGGACGTTATAGAGAGTTTTATCAATGTGATGCTGATGTAGTTGGAAGTAAATCACTTTGGCAAGAAGTAGAATTGATTCATCTTTATGACGCTGTGTTCAAGGCTTTGAATTTGACCAATGTAAGTATTAAAATAAATAACCGTAAGATTTTGCAAGGTATTGCAGAAGTGATTGGAGCAGGAGAACTGCTCATCCCGTTTACAGTTGCTTTAGATAAATTGGATAAAATAGGCACTGAAGGTGTTAAAAACGAAATGCTTGCTAAAGGTATTACTGTTGAAGCTTTGGAAAAATTAGAGCCGTTGTTTCATTTAGAAGGTGATACTGCAACGAAACTTAATCAATTAGAACTGTTGCTTAAGGCATCAGAAATAGGACTAGAAGGTATTAAAGAATTACAATTTGTAACTGAAATTGCAGTTTTAGGACTTCGTGCAGCTACTTTAGATTTGGATATTACCTTAGCACGTGGTTTAAACTATTATACAGGTGCTATTTTTGAAGTTGTAGCCAATGACGTAGCAATAGGTTCTATTGGCGGTGGTGGGCGTTATGATGATTTGACCAGTATCTTTGGGTTAAAAGATATGAGTGGTATTGGCATCTCCTTTGGTTTGGATCGTATTTACTTGGTGTTAGAGGCATTGAATTTGTTCCCAACTACTATTGCAAATTCTAGTAAAGTATTATTTATTAATTTTGGTACTGAAGAGGCAAAATACTGTTACCAAGCGGTACAAACATTACGAGAGAAAGGTATTGCAGCAGAGCTCTATCCTGATACTTCCAAAATGAAAAAACAAATGAACTATGCCAATAAAAAGGCAATACCTTTTGTGGTTTTAGCAGGAGAAGACGAAGTGCAAGCCAATTCATATACTATAAAAAATATGCTTGATGGCACACAAGAAACTGTTGATTTGGATGCGTTAATAAAGTGTTTGTTGTAAACTCTAAAGAATAAGATTTCTCGGCGTTTATTGCTCACTTTACAGCA
>JALSVQ010000024.1 GCA_027073495.1 Flavobacteriaceae bacterium
TGTAATACCTATCATAATTACTAATCATATAATCATAGGCTCTTCCAGGACTATTATAGGTTGACGATGTCGGTTTTTGATACAATGAAAATTCAGTATTGGTATCTTGACTAAAATAAAATTGCTTACGTTTATTAAATATTGATTCTGGGTTATCATCGGTTAGTTTAATATCATATTTTTGAGCTGTTTTTATAAACTTTTCTATTATAACTAAAGCGTTTGTTTTGCTTAGGTATAGTGGAAATTCATTAGGTATATAATAATTATAGTTGTTTTTAGCATCTTTAATAATCACTGAATCATTTGGAGCAAAAACCATCTCAATATTGTATGGTATATTAACCTTTTCTACTGTAAGAAGTGTGAAATCACTATTTAAATTTTGCTGTTTTTTGATATCGCTGCTCGTTTTTTGATCTGATTTAAAAAAAGAACTACCATAACACAATGCTTTTTTATCTGCATCAAACTCTGTTGTTTTTTGATTGATATAATGTGTGATTCTAGCGGTATAGGCAAGTTCTGGAATAAAAGGAATAATCGCAAACAAAGTTGCAATTAACCAAAACGATGCAAACACCAAATAGGCTTTTTTAAACGGAATATGATGATGAATACGAAATGAATTGTACTTAGCTTGACGTATTATAAATAATATAAATCCCATTAAACTGATAAATCCCAGAAAAAAAGCAATAAAATCTCGTGATTCACTTCTATAGTTATATATTTTAATAGAAAAACCAAAAGCGAATAGTATTGCAATAATAAAAAGCAACAAGAGCATCGGAATAAAAATATGCCAACCGATAATCCAATGAAAAGGTTTATTTTTTATTAAATAGGTGTTTATTTTGTTGAAAAAGGCTTTCATTAGAATAGTTTTTTGGTTGATTTACTAATATCTCTAAAATAGGTAATACTGATGTTTTCTGCTAATAATGCTGTAAGAAAAGTATTGGTAGTCGTTTGTTCTAATGCTATTTGGTAATATACACCTCGCTGGGTAAAACTGTAGTTATTTGCTTTCAGAAAAGCAATTAACGGTATCGTGTTAGCCACCAAAAGTTCAACCGTGTTTTGATTATCTTCTAAATTGGACATAGCTCCACTAAACATGGCTTTACCACCTTTGATAAAAATCATCTGATCAGCTACAGTTTCTATCTCATGGAGCTGTTGTGAACTTAATATAACACTTGTGTTACGTTTAGTTGCAAGATGCTTCAAATCTGCAAGAAACTGTTGTTGTGCATTGATATCAAGATTGGCAATAGGTTCGTCTAAGACCAATATTTTAGGATTTCCTATTAAAATACGTGCAAGCTCAAAACGCAAGCGATACCCTGTAGATATTTCTGACCATTTGAGGTGTTTGTACTTTGTGAGTCCTAAAAAAGCTAATATACTATCTAATTCTACCGTAATGCGGTCGCTTGGTATTTTTTCTAAAGCAGCTTTGAGCGTTAAGTTTTGTATGAGTGTACCATGCCATTTTGGTATGCGTTGCGGTATAAAAGCGATTTGATCTTTTATAGCATTCCAATCTTTTATTGTATTTGGCGTTTCTCCAAAATATTGAAAATTTCCTTTGGTAGGCGCTAAGTTTCCTGCTATAATATTGAGTAATGTAGTTTTTCCATTACCATTTTCACCAACAACACCCGTTATAGCTTGTGTTTTAAGCTGCACTTCAGGTACATCAAGTGTAAAATTGGAACGGCTAAAATGTTTGGTTATTCCTGTTCCAGAAAAATGTATATTCATAGTTTTTTGTTTACCTCAAAGATAAAAATAATTAAATGAAATGTTTGTGTGTTTAACAATTATTTACACCTCTTTAAACCGTATAAATTTTGCATTATCAAATGTATAAGCAGGAATATCAACAGTTGTATTGTTTTTAAGCTTTATCCAAGGGCTTATACTTGTATCCATTACATTTTTAAGCAAATGCATAGTTTGAGAAGGTGTGTTTCCTTGTGCTAATAGATACAATTTTTCTCCTTTTGAATTAATTATTTCATCCATTATAATAACAATATGTCCCGGTGTTCCTGGGTTTACAAGCATATCGCCCAATTGAATATTTTTGTCTTTTATTTTAGGTAGTTCGGTGTATAATGAAAGTGTACCTGCGTACATGTTGATAAGGTTTAAATACTTATAAAAATTTTGTTTGCTATGATTTACTGCTGCTGTTTTACTAAAACTAACTTTATTTCCTTTTATTTTAGGTCTAATTCCCGCTGCATATTTAGCCCAAGAAACATAATGTCCGCTCGTAAACTGAAAACCTATTTTATTTTTTTTATTGCTATTCCATAAATATTCTGCGCGTAAGCGTATTAAAGCATCGGCGCACTGTTGCAATCCGTTTTTTGGAACAGGCATTGTCAGTACACCAACATGACCTTGCTGATAAAAATAAGGTGTTCCATCATAATTTATAACCTTAGAACCATACGGTTTTAATTTATAATTCCGAAGATAACTTTGAAAACTTCCTTTAGGGTATTTCGTGCGTTTAAAACCTTTAGGAACTTTAATTCGGGTTTTTACGGTTGTTCCTTCTTTATTTATCAAATCATGCGATGAAACAGTAGTTTGAATAGTACGAAATACCATTTTTGCTTTAGTATTATAACGAATAAATAAGGAAATACTAATTATTAAGAGTACTGTGATTAGTGCTTTTTTTATCATAGAGTATAATAACCCTAATTAGTTGGTTTTATTGCACTAAAAAAGGCAACCTTAAAAGGTTGCCTTTTTGTAATATAAAATAAGTAATATGATTAAAGATTTCTCAGTACTTTACTAATTAAAAGTTATAGTTAAATCCTAAACCAAACACTTCCATAATTTGTAATCCTTTGAAAGCATTATCATCATATAATGCGTGGAAACTTACTGTAGTATTTAAGTTTTTGTTGATTGGCATCACAAAATTTGCTAAATAGTCAATATCTATATTTTGTGGTTTGTCCAAATAGTTTGAATACAAGTTCAACGTATTTTCCATAGTTACATTCTTAGCTATTGTAGCTTTGTAGTACGCGCCTAAATTGAAACCAAGTTCAAAACGTGTTTTTTTACCAGGGTCAACACCATAAGCACCTACTGCAGATAAAGCATCATCTCCTACAAAAATAATTTTTGCTGCTAATGGAGATATATTAACTTTTAAGTTATCTGATTTTTTCCAAAGCATACCAGGACCTGTTGTAATGTATGCAGGAGCAAACAATTTTGATACTGCAAAAGTTGCATTGGGATCTGCTTTGTAATTATAACCATCAGTAAACTGTGTTTTGAAGTTAAAGAAGTATGAATAAAACCAATTTCCTTTTGCTTTTTTCCCCATTAAAGAATTCCACTCAATGCGGTCATCTGTTTTACGTGTTCCGTTTGTTTCTGTGTTGCTAACTCCATAAGCTAATATTAATTTATTATCCCAAGTAAAGTCATCTTTTAAGTAATTAAAGTCATAGTTCACTCCCAAATTACCAGCAATTGTGTTTTCTCCACCAGCAACCCAGTCAGAAAATGCTGATTGGTTTAATAAAAATGTAAATGTTCCTCCTTTTTTCCATCCGTTCTTTGGAGCTTCTTTTTTGTCTTGTGCTGTTGCAGAGAATAATCCTAATGCAAATACAGCTACTAATAGTACTTTTTTCATTGTTCTTTTTTTATTTATTTAAATTTGTTATGTTTTTATAAAAACGGGGCAAAGGTAAGAAAAATTATTTATTTACATAAACAATTGATACTTAACACCTTATGTTTTTAAGAGCTTTTTATATTTTGTATCATTATTTAGCACTTCTTTACTTTTTTGAATTTCTAAATCATGTATTAATTGGTATTGATACAAACCTTCTCTATACGAAAAACGTTTAATAATTTCGTAAGTAAATAGTTTTTTTATAGCTTCTTTATGTGCTACTAATGCTGTTACAGATGCTTGCTTAATATTCTTTTCTAAAGTAGTAATTGTGGTGTTTATTGCAGTGTCTAATGCTTCTTTTTTTGCTGTTTTTTGTAGTTTTTCCAGTTCTTTTTCTGTAAGTGATTTGTTTGAAAAATCATGTGTTTTTACATAGGTAATAAAGGCTTCAAAATCAGAATCTGAAAATTCGTAATTACTTGTATTTAATTTGGGATGTGCATAATAATAATCGGTAGCAAAATCTACAAATAAATCATCCTTTAGTAAGCGTTTTTCTATAGCACTCAAACGTGTGTCTGCAACTTTAATATCTGGAGTTATACCTCCACCATCATAAACCGTTCTTCCATGTATTGTTTTGAATGGGTTACGTCCTTTGTCCGAAAAATTTGTTGGTTTACCAAGCGAATCGCTATTCCAATAATCTTTTTCTTGAATGCAGCGCCCACTAGGCGTGTAGTATTTAGAAATTGTTAATTTCATTTGCGTGCCGTAAGCTAGTTTTGAAGGGCGTTGTACCAAGCCTTTTCCAAAACTTCTATCTCCTACTATCACGGCGCGATCCAAATCTTGAAGCGAACCTGAAACAATTTCAGAAGCAGAAGCACTTCTACTATTGACAATAACAACAAGCGGAATTTCGGTATCAACAGGCGTTCCTTTGGTTTTGTAAATTTGATTAAATCGTGCTACACGAGAACGTGTGTCAACCACAAGTTGTCCTTTAGGAACAAAAAGGTTGACTACTGCTACTGCTTGAGAAAGTAAACCACCAGGGTTTCCTCTAAGGTCTAATATTATTTTTTTAGCGCCTTGTGCTTTTAAATCTATAAGTGCTTTTTTGACCTCTTGAGTTGTTTTTTTATTAAAACGTAATAATGGTATGTAGCCAATAGTTTCTGTAGCCATTGCATAATAAGGTACAGGTGTTAAAACTATTTCTGCACGTGTGATAGTTTTTGAAATGCTTTTGCCTTGACGTTTTAGTTTCACGGTCACTGTAGTTTCAGGTTCTCCTTTCAACAGGGCTTGTACTTCTTTTGGTTTGTACTTACTTACCTGTACATTATCAATGGCTGTTATTCTATCTCCTGCTCTTAAACCTGCTTTATCTGCAGGCGTATCTTTATGAACGGCTACAACTACTATTTCATTTTTTTTATAGCGCGATTGAATACCAATACCTCCAAAAGAACCTTTTTGCTTAATACGATAATCTTCTACGTCTTGTTCGTTTAAAAAACGGGTATAAGGATCAAGATCATGGAGCATTTTATTAATAGATTTTTCCATAAGTTCCGCAGGATTGGTCTCGGTTATATACTGTGTATTAACTGTTTTAAAAACTAAATTAAAAATCTCTAATTGTTTCGCTACTTCAAAATAGCCACTTTGATAACCTACAGAAACGGTCAAAACAACACCAATAAATAGATACGTGAAAGCAGGTTTTAACTGTTTTAATATACGTTTTTTCATAGTTGATTTATTTCTTTATTAAAATTTAGCAATAACTGTTCCATCTTTGGTTTTATGTTTATAAAACTACTTTTTTCTTTACCGAGGTAAATAAACATTATACTGTAACTTTTGTTTGTTTGTAGCTGTAGTATTTGTTTTTGCAAACGGTAACTTTCACGAAGTATTCTCTTGAGATAATTACGATCTACGGCGCGTTTAAAATTATGTTTCGGTACAGAAAAAGCTACTTTTATTGATGGCTCTAATGCTTCTTGATCCGTTTGACTATACACTATTTTAATAGGAAATTTTTTTAATTGATTTCCTGATTGAAAAAGCATAGCAATAGCTTTACTGCTTTTTAGGCGTGTATGTTTTGGAAAACTGTAATTCATAAAAACAAAGATACAGTTTTAGTTTTAAAAAGACATCACAGCTGTTAAGTCTTTAATCAGACACTATTGTTTCTTTATAATTTTTACTGTTTTTTTAAACTGTTTTTTTTGCACTTTTAAAAAATAAACACCTTGTTTTAGATTAGAAACAGCTATGAAATCAGTTGTTATAGTTCCTGTATAAATACTTTTTCCTAAAGCCGAATAAATTGAATAATGGCAACCAATAAATGACATTGGTATATGGATATTATCATTGTACCGTCTGGAGCGGCTTCTACACAAGCAATTGCGCCTCCGCCACCAGGATTTGTTCGTGTCCAACTGTGCTGTGCTATAACATGAATAGTGTTGAAAGTTAAAATAATAATAAATAGTGCTGTTTTCATATAAATCAGGTTTTTATATATACAAATATATCATTTTTTATTGTTCTTATAAAAGAACGACAATTATTGTTAAGTTAATTTTCATTATGTTAAAAGAATTTTAAATTGTTTATACTGTTTTAACTAAAAAAGGAACATATTAAAACAGGACTTAACTATATCAAAATATTTAATTACTTTTGTAAAACATTTAAGTAAAACAAATGATAGAAAGATTACAATTTATAAAGCAACGTTATGATGAGGTTTCAGATCTAATCATCCAACCAGATATTATTCAAGATCAAAAACGCTATGTAAAACTACATAAAGAATACAAAGATCTTGGAGCTATTATGGTTAAATATAAAGAATACCAACAGTTACTTGGCAGTATTGCAGAAGCTAAAGAAATTATAGCAGATGGCTCTGATGCTGAAATGACTGAAATGGCAGAGATGGAACTTGAAGAAGCAACAGCACGTATTCCTGAACTTGAAGAAGAAATTAAAATATTAATGATTCCTAAAGACCCAGAAGATGCTAAAAATGTAGTAATGGAAATTCGTGCAGGAACTGGTGGAGATGAAGCGAGTATTTTTGCAGGAGATTTATATCGTATGTATAGCAAATACTGTTCTTCAAAAAACTTTCGTGTGGATGTTATTGATTTAAACGAAGGAACTTCTGGAGGTTTTAAAGAGATTATTTTTGAAATATCTGGCGCTGATGTTTACGGTACATTAAAATTTGAATCTGGAGTACACCGTGTACAGCGTGTACCACAAACAGAAACACAAGGACGTGTTCATACTTCTGCAGCTACGGTAATGGTATTGCCTGAAGCAGAAGAATTTGATATTGACTTAAAACAATCAGATATACGTGTAGATTATTTCTGTTCATCTGGACCAGGAGGACAGTCTGTAAACACTACTTATTCTGCAGTACGTTTGACGCATATTCCAACAGGTTTAGTAGCACAATGTCAGGACCAAAAATCACAACACAAAAATAAAGATAAAGCTATGAAAGTGTTGCGAACTCGTATTTATGAGCAAGAACTAGCTAAAAAACTAGAGGCAGATGCTGCAAAGCGTAAAACAATGGTTTCTAGTGGTGACCGTTCAGCAAAAATACGAACGTATAACTATCCACAAGGACGTGTCACAGAACACCGTATTGGGTTGACACTTTATGATTTGCCTAATATTATAAATGGAGATATTGATAAAATAATAGAAGGACTTCAAGTTGCTGAAAATGCTGAAAAGATGAAGGCAAGTAATAGCGAATTATAATTTATAACAGCTATTTTTAATCCCGTACTTATTTACTCTATCAGTTATTATGATATATTTTTTATTGCAATGATTTCTGCTAAAATACTTATTGCAATTTCTTCTGGTGTTTTACTATGAATTGCCATTCCTATTGGCGCACGAACTTTGGTTAATAAATCTTTAGAATAGCCTTCAGATTCTAAAACTTCAAAAAGTGTTTTGAGTTTGCTTTTAGAGCCTAAAACACCTAAATAGTTATGTTTTTTTGATAAAACTTGCTCCAAAACCAGTTTATCTTCAAGATAACTATTGGTCATTATCACGATATATGTAGTTGTTCCAAAGTCAACATATTGTGCAATAGAGCTGTAATCTATTATTGTTTTTTGATGAACAAAAGTATTGTTTTCAAAAGTGTTTAAAGCTTTTCTATTGTCTAATAAATGAACTTCGAAATCTAAATACTGTGC
>JALSVQ010000025.1 GCA_027073495.1 Flavobacteriaceae bacterium
GTTAGTGCACATAAATTTCACGGACCAAAAGGTGTTGGTTTTCTCTTTGCTAGAAAAGGCAGTAAACTTAAAGGGCTACTCACTGGTGGTGCCCAAGAACGCGGTATGCGAGCAGGTACGGAATGTACACATAATATTGTAGGGTTAGGAGTAGCATTTCAAGAAGCTTATGCCAATTTAGAACAAGATAGCGAACATATAAAAGCACTAAAAACTTATTTTATCAAAGTACTAAAAGCCAATTTTGAAGTGGCTTTTAATGGGAATTCGGAGCATTTAGCTAAGAGCAGCTATACGATATTAAACGTGCGTTTTCCAGAATCTAAAAACAAGATGCTTTTGTTTACTTTAGATATGAAAGGTTTAGCCGTTTCTGAAGGTAGTGCCTGTCAAAGCGGCGCACAGCAAGGCTCACATGTGTTGCAACAAGTATTGAATAATGAAGCTTTAAATCAAGCTTCTTTGCGCTTTTCTTTTAGTAAATATACTACCTTTGAACAATTGGATCAAACAATAACTATTCTTAAAACTGCTTTATAATGCAACGAATTTTTAAAATAACAGCTGTAACACGTAATAATATTAAAACCATTGTTAAAGCGTTATCAATAGAACAATTAAATAGAAAACCTAAAGGTTTTAACAACACAATAGCTTGGCAATTGGGTCATGTCATCGTTACACAACAATTACTCTGTTATCAATTGACAGCTAATCCACTTTTAATTGATTCTCAAACAGTAGAAAAATACAGAAAAGGAAGTGCTTCGAGTACTGTTAATCAATCCGAGATTAATAATTTGATTGACTTACTGAACAGCACTTTAATTGCTTTAGAAAACGACTATAATAATGGACTTTTCAAAACATATAATGCCTACGAAACTAGTTTTGGCTATCCTTTAAAATCTATAGAAGATGCCATTCAAATGAACGCTGTACACGAAGGCTTACATCTTGGAAATATTATGGCATTAAAAAAACTTGTATAAAAACAAATTATGAAAAAATACATCAAACATCTTGTTGCAATGATTATATTTATTGCACTTTCGGTTGCTTATTTTAACCCGATATTGAAAGGCAAAAAAATCTTTCAGAGTGATATTGTCCAATCCAAAGGAATGGGCAAAGAGATTGTTGACTATCGTGAAGCCCATAACGGTGAAGAGACCTATTGGACAAATCGTGCTTTTGGAGGTATGCCAACATACCAGTTGGGCGCTCGTTTTCCACATAATTATATTGGAAAATTGGATAGTGCTTTGCGTTTTCTACCAAGACCTGCAGACTATTTGTTCATTGCTTTTTTAAGTTTTTATGTATTATTACTTGTACTAAAAGTAGATTATCGATTGGGTATTTTGGGGGCAGTTGCCTTTGGTTTCAGTACCTATTTTATTATTATAATTGGTGTTGGTCACAATGCAAAAATGCAAGCTATTGCCTATCTCCCACTAATACTTGCAGGAATATTCTTAGTGTTTCAAAAGCGTTATATTATTGGGTTTATTATTGCTACACTAGGCTTCGGATTGGAACTGCATGCCAATCATCCTCAGATGTTTTATTATTTATTGATAAGTATTCTGCTATTTGGCATTTTTAAACTTATTGATGCGTATAATAATAAAACATTCAAACCTTTTTTTAAAGCTGTAGGCTTCCTTACTATAGCACTTATTTTTGCTATTGGAATGAATGCAAGTAATTTCTTAACAACATACGAATACAAAAACTTTAGCACACGGAGTGATAGTGAACTCACAGTTGACGTCAACGGTGACGCAGTAGCAAAGCAACACGGTTTAGATTATAATTATATAACAACTTACAGTTATGGAAAACTCGAATCATTAGATTTGTTTATTCCGCGTTTTATGGGTGGTGCAAACCACGAACGTCTTGGTAAAGGTTCACAACTTTATAAATTTGTAAAACCTGTAATGCGTACACGCGGTGAAGCATTAGATTTTGTGCGACATTCGCCTACATATTGGGGAACACAACCTATTGTAGCAGGTCCTGCTTATATTGGTGCTGTTGTTATCTTCTTATTTATTTTTGCATTATTTAGTTATAAAGGAAACTATAAATATTGGATAATTGCTACTTCTATACTTGTATTACTACTCTCTTGGGGGAAAAATTTTCCAATATTAACGGACTTTTTTATCAAGTACGTACCTCTTTATAACCTCTTTAGAGCTGTATCTTCTATACAAATAATATTAGAATTAGTTGTACCATTATTAGCCATTTTAGGTTTAGCAAATATCGTTGCTAATCTAGATGATAAATCTAAATTTTTAAAACCATTATATTATAGTCTTGCCATAACTGGAGGATTGGCTTTGTTTTTTGCGCTATTTGGTACCAGTTTATTTGATTTTAAAGGCTTAAATGATCAGTTTTATAATCAATTTCTAGCACCACTTAAAAAAGACAGAAAAGCCATATTTACAGCAGATAGTTTTAGAACTTTAGCATTGGTAGTCGCTACTTTTTCAATACTCTATTTATATATTAAAAACAAATTAAACACAACATTACTAGCCTTAGCGCTAGGTTTTTTAATACTTGTTGATATGGTTGGCGTAGGAAGACGTTATGTAGATGAAACCAATTTTGAACGTGCCAGCAAAGTAGACAAACCATTTCAACTTAAAAAAGCAGATTTGCAAATGGCAGAAGACACAAGCTATTATAGAATGTATGATTTTCAAGGTGGTATTAACAGCGGTCGTGCATCTTATTTTCATCAAACTATTGGAGGCTATCACGCTGCGAAACCGAGACGTTTTCAAGAATTACATAGCTTTTATATTGCTCCTGCTCAGAAAAATCTACAAGTATTCAATATGCTCAATCTTAAATACTTTGTTGATGAATCGGGCGATTTAATGCGAAACCCCGAAGCCAACGGTGCCGCTTGGTTTGTAAAACAATTGAAATTTGCAAAAAATGCTAATGAAGAAATATTAGCACTTAAAGATTTTGACTCAAAAAAAGAAGCAATACTAAATACTAAATATAAAACAGCGTTGGAAGCTGTAACTCAAGTCAATGATACTACTGCCACTATCAAAATAGTAAGCTATCAGCCAAACAAACTAACCTACCAAAGTAATAGTAGCAAAGCTCAATTTGCAGTTTTTTCTGAAATGTATTACAAAAATGGTTGGAAAGCTACGTTAGATGGCAAAGAAACAACTATTTACCCTTGTGACTATGTTTTACGCGGGCTCAAAATTCCTGCTGGAAAACACACAATTACATTTGTATTTGATCCACAAGTGGTAAAGACGAGTAGCCAAATATCACTTGCAAGTAGTGTTTTATTCATGCTGTTGGTGATTGGGTTTATGTATAAAATGAAAAAGAGTGATGCGTGAGGAATTAGGAGTTATAAGTGAGAAATTAACTGTCATTCCAACAGAGCGAGGAATCTCATAGTAAATGAAAAATATAATTAAAAAACAAAGGTAAAATGGTAAAAAAAGTACTCATTATTGCATATTATTGGCCTCCAGCAGGAGGTCCTGGTGTTCAACGATGGGTGAAATTTGTAAAATACCTCCCTGATTTTGATATAGAGCCCATAGTATACATCCCTGAAAATGCAGAATATCCAATACAAGATGTAAGTTTAGAACAAGATGTCTCAAACAATTTAAGAGTATTAAAAAGACCCATTTTTGAGCCTTTAAAATATGCTAAAATCATTGGTAAAAACAAAGCAAAATCAATAAGTTCAGGGATAATAAAACAACAGAACAAGCAAAATCTCTTAGAGCGCATAATGCTTTATGTTAGAGGTAATTATTTTATTCCTGATGCCCGTAAATATTGGGTAAAACCTAGTGTTAAATTTCTTAAAAAATACATTGAAGAAAACGCTATTGAAATCATTATTACAACAGGTCCTCCACATAGTCTCCACTTAATCGGTCTTGGGTTGAAAAAACAAAATACTATTCAATGGATTGCTGATTTTAGAGACCCTTGGACAAGTATTAGTTATCATGAAAAACTGAAATTGAATGAAAAATCAAAGCAAAAACATAAACAATTAGAGCGAGAAGTACTAAACACAGCAGATAAAATACTAGTAACAAGTCCAAGTACAAAAGCTGAATTCCAGACACTAACCGATAAGCCAATTACAGTCATTACCAATGGTTATGATGATAGTTCTAAACGTAAAACAAGTTTAGATAGCGCATTTTCTATAGCGCATATAGGTTCATTATTGTCCGATAGAAACCCAATTGTATTATGGAAAATTCTTGGTGAGCTAGTCCACGAAAATACAAATTTTTCGGCAGATTTTGTACTGAAGCTCGCAGGAACAATAAGCAATGATGTACTTGAAAGTATCAAAAATAATGGCTTGGAAAACAATATAAAATTATATGGTTATATACCGCATAATGAGACATTAGAACTCCAAAAAAACAGTCAAATATTACTGTTAATTACTATAGATTCTAAAAAAACAAAAGGAATTATACCAGGAAAACTCTTTGAATATCTAGTTTCTGGAAGACCCATTTTAGGTATTGGTGCTGAGCAAGCTGATTTTAAAGAAATCATCTTAAAAACAAATACAGGAACTTGTTTTAATTATAATAACGACGAAAGTTTAAAAAAACAAATTTTAAAATATTACGAATTGTATAAACAAAATGCATTAAAGACCCATCCAATAGGGCTCAATCAATATCATAGAAAGGAACTAACGGGAAAATTAGCAAGAACAATCAAGCAATAAAAAAGTCTCAAAAATGAGACTTTTATTTTAGATTTTATTTTAAAATTTAATATTCATCTTCATTCCAGAGATAATCCTCTTCTGTAGGATAATCTGGCCAGATTTCTTGAATAGATTCATACTGATCGCCTTCATCTTCAATTGATTGTAGATTTTCAACAACCTCAAGAGGCGCTCCTGTACGAATTGCGTAATCTACTAATTCGTCTTTGTTTGCAGGCCAAGGTGCATCACATAAATAAGATGCTAGTTCTAATGTCCAATACATAATGTTGTAGGTATTTATATTTTCTGCAAAATTAATTAAATATTTAATTTATCCAAATTTTTTATTGAATTTTAAAAAATTAATATATAAATAACTGATTTTTAATAACTTATGTAATATTTGATTAGTAAAAATCGATTGTTTTGAGCTTAAAAATTACTTCATAAATAATTTGATTTTCAACATTTTAACTCTTGTTTATTTAAAGAAAATAGCATATATTTGCAGCCACTTTTCGGATAGCGAATAGATTACGAGAAGTATTACTAATTTATAAATTTAACACTCGCATTGAGGTGCTATTTAATAATCTAACATTCAATACGATACAAATTAATAAGACAATATGTCTAAATTACAAGAAAAAATCGAGCTTTATGCCGGTGAAATGGAAAAGCTAGGATTAAGCTTTGACAAAGATTTATTAGCAGCAGTAACAAAAGGATTAGGTCCTTCTATTTACAAAAAAGATGCTGAAGCTGTATCATGTTCTGATAGTTCTGAAAAAGGAACTGTAAAGAAAAATTTCTTAATCAAAAAATTAGGATTGGAAGACAGTGAGTCATTAGATGTTGCCATAGAAGCTGTTTGTGAAAAAATGGGTTCTTCAAACAGAAACAAATATAGAGCTATTTTCTACTACTTACTTACTGTTGATATGGGAAAAGAAGCTATATATGATGTAGCTTCAAAAAAAGAAGAAAAAGTTGAAAAAACGGAAGTAAAAGCAGCTAAACCTGTTAAGGAAGAAGCTCCTAAAAAAGCTAAAGCTGAAAAAAAAGCAGTAAAAAAAGCTAAACCCGTTAAAGAAGAAGCTCCTAAAAAAGAAGTCGAAACTAAAAAAACAGAAACTCCAAAAGAAGAAGAAGTAAAAGTTGACCCTAGTCAATTTTTAGCAGATTTTGATTGGGATGGTTATGAGCAAGGTGTCGGTACTGCTGACAATGAGCAAAGAGCTGCCTTTGAAAAATTATTGGAAGAAGATCCAATTCCTGCATTGAATAGAGGAGATATCATAACTGGAAAAGTAAACCGTGTTACGGAACGTGAAGTTATTATTGATATCAAATCAAAATCAGAAGGTGTAATCTCTTTAAATGAATTCCGTTACAATCCAGACCTTAAAGTAGGTGATGATGTAGATGTAATGGTTGATAGTCCAGAAGATAAAAATGGACAATTAGTACTTTCTCATCGTAAAGCTAGAGCTGTAATGGCTTGGGATAGAGTAATCAAAGCTCACGAAGATGACGAAATAGTAAAAGGTTATGTGAAAAGTAGAACAAAAGGTGGTATGATCGTTGACGTATTTGGTATTGATTCATTCTTACCAGGTTCTCAAATAGATGTTAAACCTATCCGTGATTACGACCAATACGTAGATAAAACTATGGAATTCAAGGTAGTAAAAATAAACCACGAATTCAAAAACGTAGTAGTTTCTCACAAAGCGCTTATTGAAGCTGACTTAGAAGAACAACGTAAAGAAATGATGGGTCAATTAGAAAAAGGTCAAGTACTAGAAGGTATTGTTAAAAACATTACTTCTTATGGTGTATTTGTTGACCTTGGAGGAATTGATGGTTTAGTACATATTACAGACCTTTCTTGGAATAGAATTAATCACCCAAGTGAAATAGTAGAACTTGATCAACCAATCAATGTTGTAATCTTAGACTTCGATGAAGACAAAACAAGAATACAATTAGGTATCAAACAACTATCGAAACACCCTTGGGAAGCACTTGATGAAAAAATCAAAGAAGGTGATAAAATCATAGGTAAAGTATCTGTGCTTGTAGATTATGGTGCATTTGTAGAAGTAGTACCTGGAGTAGAAGGATTGATTCACGTTTCTGAAATGTCTTGGTCAACACACTTACGTTCAGCACAAGACTTTGTAAAAGTTGGTGATGAAGTAGAAGTTGTAGTACTTTCTTTAGATAGAGAAGAACGCAAAATGTCTTTAGGTATGAAACAACTTAAAGATGACCCTTGGAAAGATATTGAGAAAAAATATCCTATTGGTACTAATATTACTGGTAAAGTAAGAAACTATACTAACTTTGGTGTTTTTGTAGAATTGGAAGAAGGTATAGATGGTTTAGTTTATATTTCTGATTTGTCTTGGACTAAAAAAATCAAACATCCATCAGAATTTGTAAAAGTTGGTGATCAATTAGATGTAGTAGTTTTAGAACTCGATAAAGATGGTCGTAAACTAAGTTTAGGTCACAAACAAACTACAGAAAACCCTTGGGATGAGTACGAAAATAGTTATCCAGAAGGATCTGTTCATCAAGGTGAAGTAGTTGAAATAGTTGACAAAGGTGCTATGGTAAAATTTGCTGATGGTGTTCAAGGATTTGCTCCAGGAAGACACTTAGTTAAAGAAGATGATACTAAATTGAAAAAAGGAGATACTACTGATTTCAAAGTATTAGAATTTAACAAAGATATCAGAAGAATAGTTGTATCACATACATCAACGTTCAAAGAACAAGAAGAGAAAAATGTAAAAGCTGCTACCAAAAAAGTTGCTCAAAATGTAGAAAAAGCTACATTAGGAGATATCGGTGGTGCACTTGCTGATCTTAAAAAGAAAATGGATAACAACTAGTTAACTGTTTTTATAAAATCAAAAAGACTGTCTAAATAGACAGTCTTTTTTTTGTGCTAAACTTTTCATAAATAGCTATTAATACTCAAGTAAATCTATTATTTTTGTAGCATTAAACAACACATAATATAAATATAATGTCTAATAACTACGAACAGGAACTAGTATTTCAAACAGACCGAAGAAGAGCTACTGTAGAATTCATTAAAATAATAAGTGATCTATGGTATGATAATAATATTGAACTTGTATTTTTACGTAATCAATTAATTGATAAAAATGTAAGCGAGATTATGCAACTCCATCAATATGCTGGTGATTTTGTACAAAAACCAATATCAATTTTTGATACGCTCATTATCACTAAAGCATTAGAAAATATTAAATTGCCTCCTGCCAAAATAGATATTGGAAAATTAGCCTACGAATATCATCTTGAAATTGAACAATTTGAAACTACAGAATTATTCATAGCTTCAAAACTAAAAAATATAGATCAGTTTCAAGAAATTAAACCAAAAGACGTTGTACTTTATGGTTTTGGTCGTATCGGTCGTTTACTTGCTCGTGAGCTTATGACGCGAACAGGAAAAGGAAAACAATTACGACTTCGAGCAATAGTAACTCGTGGTACTATCGATAAAACAGTACTTGAAAAAAGAGCTTCGCTCCTACAAAATGATTCTGTGCACGGTTATTTTCCTGGAACAGTGCGTATAGACAAAGCTAATAATGCATTAATAATCAATGGAACAACAGTACACATGATAAGTGCATCAGCTCCAGAAACTATTGATTATGAACAATACGGTATCAAAAACGCATTGGTTATAGATAATACTGGTGCTTTTCGAGATAAAGAAGCATTGAGTCGTCATTTACTTGCCAAAGGCGTATCAAAAGTATTGCTAACAGCTCCTGGAAAAGGTATTCCTAATATAGTATATGGTGTCAATCATAAAGAACATGACCCAAACACTGTAACTATTTTTTCTGCGGCATCTTGTACTACAAATGCCATTACTCCTGTTTTAAAAATAATCAATGATACTTTTGAAATAAAAAGAGGACATCTTGAAACGATACATGCATACACCAATGACCAAAACTTGGTTGATAACATGCACAAAAAATACCGTCGTGGTAGAGCTGCAGCACTCAATATGGTCATTACCGAAACAGGCGCAGGAAAAGCCGTTGCTAAAGCATTGCCAGCTATGGAAAATAAACTAACATCAAATGCCATTCGTGTGCCTGTTCCTAATGGTTCATTAGCTATATTAAATCTTGAATTGGAACGTTCAACTTCTAAAGAAGCGTTGAATACTGCAATGAAAAAATATGCACTTGAAGGTGATTTGGTAGAACAAATAAAATACGAATTGAATAATGAACTCGTGTCTTCTGATATTATTGGTTCTGCACAACCTTCAATATACGATAGCAATGCCACTATTGTTGATAAAAATGAGAAAAATTGCATTGTCTATGTTTGGTACGACAACGAATATGGATACAGTCATCAAGTAATGCGCTTGGCAAAATATGTAGCACAAGTAAGACGTTACACATATTATTAAAAAAATGAGAATAGATATCATCACAGCAGTACCCGAATTATTGGAAAGTCCCTTGGGACATTCTATAGTAAAACGTGCTAAAGACAAAGGTTTAGTAGAGCTTGTAATTCATAATTTAAGAGATTATAGCACCAACAATTATCGTCAGATAGACGATGCGCCTTATGGTGGCACATCAGGTATGGTTTTGATGATTGAACCCATAGACAAATGCATTAGTCAGTTAAAAAATGAACGTGATTATGATGAAATCATCTATATGACTCCAGATGGAGAAACACTCAATCAACAACAAGCTAATAAAATGTCACTGTTTACAAATATTATTATTTTAGCCGGGCATTACAAAGGTATTGATGAACGTGTACGTGAACTTCATATTACCAAAGAGATTTCAATTGGTGATTATGTACTTAGTGGCGGTGAACTCGGTGCTGCTGTGCTTACAGATAGCATTGTACGTCTAATTCCTGGTGTGTTAGGCGATGAAACTTCGGCTTTGAGTGATTCTTTTCAAGACCAACTCCTTGCTCCTCCTGTTTATACAAGACCTGCTGAATACAAAGGGCTTGTTGTTCCAGAAGTATTACGATCGGGTAATTTTCCTAAAATTGATAATTGGCTACAAGAGCAAGCCTTACTGCGTACTAAAGCGAGAAGACCTGACCTTTTGGATGAATAAAATAATATTTTTTGGTTAATTATTTCTAGTATTTGATAAAAAACTATAGACCACTTCGCTGTTAGAAAACAGGCAAATATTTTAATAAAACAACAATAACTTGACCGTAAAATAAAACAATTTTGGTCGGTACAATATAAAAAATTCATATTTCAATTAATCTATATTAGATAATAATAAAATACTAAAAATATTTTATTACATTTGCTCAAAATATAAGACTATGATTACCAATGCTTCAAAATATGCTATCCGTGCAGTAGTCTATCTCGCAGAAAATGCTTCAATAGACCATAAACTTGGCGCCAAAGAAGTTGCTGAAAATGTAAATTTACCAAAATATTTTATTGCCAAAATATTACAGCAATTGGCTAAAGGTGAAATTATCAATTCGGTCAAAGGTCCACAAGGTGGTTTTTATCTCAATGAATTGAAGCTGCAGAAAACCGTGCTTGACATCATTCATTATATAGATGAAGAAGATGTATTTGATAATTGTTTTATGGGATTAAAACAATGTAGCGATGAAAATCCTTGCCCTGTACATCACGTTGTTTCCCCTTTTAAAAAGCAAATTTTGGAAGAACTCAATAAAACTATTGAAGAGTTTGCTAATGATGTCAAAGAAAATGGCACCTATTTAAAATTAGATTAATTGCAAATAGTCTTTATTTAAACAATTTATAATTACCATTTTATGCAATTAATAGATACGCACACCCATTTATACAGTAGTCAGTTTGACCAAGACCGGAATGAAACCGTACAGCGTGCCATTGCTAATGGTGTGAGTCATTTTTTTATTCCTGCAATTGATCAGTCGTATGCTGAAGCCATGTTTGCTTTAAAAAAAGATTTTCCTAAACACATGCATCTTATGATGGGATTGCATCCTACAAGTGTAAAAGCTAATTATAAAGACGAGCTAGAATTTGTAAAACAAACATTAGACAAGCAAGAGTTTGTAGCCATTGGCGAAATAGGAATGGATCTTTACTGGGATAAAACCTTTATAAAAGAGCAACAATTTGCTTTTAGACAACAAATACAATGGGCAAAGGAAAGAAAGCTCCCTATTGTGATACACTGTCGCGATGCATTTGATGAAGTTTTTGAAATATTAGAAGCAGAAAAAGGAACCGATTTATTTGGTATTTTTCATTGCTTCACAGGCACATTAGAACAAGCACAAAAGGCCATTTCGTATAATATGAAACTTGGCATTGGTGGTGTTATCACCTTCAAAAATGGTAAAATAGATCAATTTCTCAATCAAATTGGTTTAGAACATCTTGTCCTCGAAACCGATTCACCTTATCTTGCTCCCACTCCGCATCGAGGTAAACGCAATGAAAGTAGTTATATTAATTTGGTCGCCGAAAAACTCGCTAACGTACATCAAGTTACTATTGAAAAAATAGCAGCAATAACCAGTGAAAATGCTTTGACTATTTTTGGTTTATAAACCGTATCTTTGCAAAAACACTTTTACTGAATGAAACTTAACTTTTCTATAATTGTTCCTGTTTATAACCGTCCTGACGAGGTTGAAGAACTTTTGGATTCCTTGGCTAAGCAAAGCTATCAGGCTCATTTTGAAGTGGTTTTAGTAGAAGATGGTTCTACTGAAAAATGCGAGCATATTGTAGCAAAATATAATGATGTGCTTAGCATATCCTATTATTACAAAGCTAATTCAGGTCCAGGAGCAAGTCGTAATTATGGTATGGAGCGTGCCAAAGGCAATTATTATATCATTTTTGATTCAGATTGTGTTATCCCCAAACAATACTTACAAGAAGTTTATGATGGATTGACCAAGCATTACACCGATTGCTTTGGTGGTCCTGATAATGCTATGGCTAGTTTTAGCGCTTTGCAAAAAGCTATCAACTATAGTATGACATCTGTTTTAACAACAGGAGGAATACGTGGTAAATCAGAAAAATTACATAAATTTCAACCACGAAGCTTCAATATGGGCATTTCAAATAAAGTATTTGAGGCAACAGGTGGTTTTGCAAAAATTCACCCTGGAGAAGATCCTGACTTGACACTAAGACTTTGGAATTTAGGTTTTGAAACACAATTACTTTCCAAAGCATTTGTCTATCACAAAAGGCGTATTTCTTGGCAAAAATTTTATACACAAGTCAATAAATTTGGGCAAGTACGCCCTATACTTGATAAGTGGCATCCACAAACTGCCAAAATCACGTATTGGTTTCCATCACTCTTTAGTATAGGATTTATTATCGCTTTAATCTGTATTAATTATAGTTTTATAGTACCAATATATTTTTATGCTTTATATTATTTGATTATCTTTATGGATGCAAGCCTAAAAAATAGCAGTATTGCTATTGGTTTAATGGCTATATTGGCAACAAGCATTCAGTTTTGGGCTTATGGCATTGGGTTTATCAAATCAAAAGTAAAATTGCTGTTTAATACGAAGGAAGTAACAGTATTATTCCCTCATTTATTCTTTAAATAATGGAAAACCAAAAAAACAAAATAAAGGCATTCACAACAAGTAGAGCATTTCGTACGTTTGTACCATTTCTACTCTTATCATATTTGATATGGAGTTTAACCAATCTTGCTTCAATGCAAGTTGATGCTGTTCCTGTAGCCGTTAATTATAGCAATAAACCATTAGCTAAAAAAGAAGCAAAAGTTTTTCCTGAAAAACTTGAGGTAATGCTTGAAACGAGTGGATTTAACATCTTAAAATCGAAAATATTTAAAGAAAAAATTACTATTGATTTAGATAAAGAAAAATTTAGTAGTGATACTACGGCTTATATTACAACTGCAAGTTTAATTAATGGTTTACAAGACAATTTCGATACAGATACTAAAGTACTCAGTATAAAGCCTGACACCTTGTATTATTATTATAAAAAATTAATAAGCAAGAAACTGCCTATAAAATTAAACACAAATATAAAATATGCTACAGGCTATAGCAATACTAAAGCATTACTGACTAAACCAGATAGCATCATTGTATATGGTAGTGCTAGTGATTTAAAAAATATAAAAGTTATTAATACTGTTATATTTCAAAAAAATGATGCTAAAAATACTATCAAGACCAATATTGCATTAGAAAAAACAAAAGGTTTAAAGTACCAAAAAGATAGTGTTTTAATTGAAGTCATTGTTGATCAATATATTATAGGAACTATTGATTTGCCTTTTCGTATTAAAAATAGTAATGCTAAAAAACTCATTACATTTCCTAAAACCATTACGCTAAAATATAAAGTGCCACTTAAAGTTTACAAAGGATTACATGAAAGTGATTTTGATATTGTTTGTGACTATAATAAGAAAGAAAATAATGTATTAAAACCAAAAATTATTAAAAAACCAAAGCAACTCATCATTATATCCGAAGAACCCGAGGAAATACAATTTCTCATTAAACAATAAGCCATGTATATTGTAGGACTCACAGGCGGAATAGGAAGTGGTAAGACTACT
Organism: Flavobacteriaceae bacterium; assembly: GCA_027073495.1. Classification (GTDB taxonomy): domain Bacteria; phylum Bacteroidota; class Bacteroidia; order Flavobacteriales; family Flavobacteriaceae; genus JALSVQ01. The sequence continues at coordinate 13,417 of JALSVQ010000025.1, forward strand.
GTTGCAAAAATGTTTGAAACATTGGGTATTCCTGTTTATTATGCAGATACAGAAGCTAAGCAATTGATGCATACAAACACGCATATAAAAAATGCCTTAATCAAGCAATTTGGAAAAGAAGTATATCAAGATGGAATGCTTAACAGGGCTTACCTTGCCGAAATTGTATTTCATGACAAAGAGAAACTGGTCGTATTAAACAGTATTGTACATCCCGAAGTGCGCAAACATTTTGAACAATGGACAGCAAAACAACAAGCCGTATTTGTGCTTAAAGAAAATGCTATTCTCTTTGAATCTGATGATGCCAAAAACTGCCATGCTACTTTGGTAGTCACAGCTCCAATAGAAACCCGTATTACACGTGTGATAGCAAGAGACAATACAACTGCTGAAGCTGTAAAAGCACGAATAAATAACCAGTGGGATGATAGTAAAAAAATAGAACGAGCTGATTTTGTGATACATAATACTAATTTAACAGAAACTATTAAGCAAGTTAAAGACACTTATCAAAAAATCATCTTGAGAATAAAATAAAAATGTTAAAAAACTGTTATTAGTTAAATAGTATTGCATTATTAAATGTAATTTTGCCCATACTATTTTTTTAATTGAAAAACAGCTTTGAAAAAAAGACTATTTGTACTAATTATTGCGTTAATGTCAATCTCATTTATCGGGATTATTGCTGTACAAGTACTTTGGATTAATAATGCCATAGAAATCAAAAAAGAACAATTTGCTACCAATGTAAAGCAAGCTTTAAAGCGTACTTCTGTAAAGATAAGTCAACTAGAATACAATGCTTATGTACACTCTTTTAAACTGATAATAGACAGTATTCCTAAGAAAGATCAAGATAAGATAGCGAGTTATTATATAGAAGAAACCAATCTGAATAATAATAAAATCATTTATACCAATAGTGCTATTGAATATCAAATAAGTGCCATTCCAAAACTGTTTGAAGAAAAAACAGACACCATCAAAATTAAAAATATCCAGTTAAACAGAGGGACTTATGAATATCGAAAACGGCTAGACCCAAATGGCACACGGTTTACCCTTGAACACAGCAATGAAATTCTCTCTCAAGTAGATGATTATATGCGTGCTCAGTTTGAAGCTATTATCAATGATAAAGCACTACGAACTCCTATAAACCAACGTACAAGCACCGAAGAAATACAGAAAGCACTTCATGATGAACTAACAAGAAACGGTATTGATATCCCTTTTGAATTTGCTATCTACAGCAATGATTTGGCTACAACTATCAAGACAATTGGTTTTAAAATAGAAAATGGTCATTATAGTATACCCTTTTTTATGAATTCTTCTGGAGAAAGTAATTATAATTTACTTGTCACTTTCCCTAATAAAAAGCATTTTTTAATTAGCTCTATTATTCGGTTAATGGTGCTCTCATTTTTGTTTATATTCATTATACTATTAGTGTTTTTTTACGCATTGTACCAACTATTCAAACAGAAACAAATTTCTGCTATAAAGACTGATTTCATCAACAATATGACACACGAGTTTAAAACTCCAATTGCTACTATCAATTTAGCTTTAGATACTTTGAAAAATCCAAAGATAAAAGAGGATAAGGAAAAAGTAAACCGTTACTTAAAAATAATTCGTGATGAGAATAAACGCATGCATGCGCAAGTAGAAAGTGTATTACGTATCGCCAAACTCGAAAAAAACGAACTCAGTATCAGTAAAGAAACGGTAGCTGTACACGATGTGCTTCAAGAAGCTTTAATGCATATAGAACTGCTAATTGCAGACAAAAATGGAACACTTAACTATGTGTTTAATGCACAACAAGATGAAATATTGGGTAATGAATTTCACTTAGTTAACGTGATGCTCAATATTTTGGATAATGCCGTGAAATATTCTCCTGAAGCACCTCAAATAAATATTACAACAGAAAATGCTAACAACACCATTATCATAAAAATAGCTGATCAAGGAGCTGGAATGTCAAAGGCTGTAAGCAAAAAGATTTTTGACAAATTTTATCGAGAACATGGTGGCAATGTTCACAATGTAAAGGGACACGGATTAGGGCTTTCTTATGTAAAAAAAATAATAGACAACCATCAAGGTATGGTTTTTGTGGATAGTGAAAAAGGAAAAGGAAGCACATTTACCATAAAACTACCTTTGATATAAATATAAAAACACCAAAATAAATAATTATGAAAGAAGAAACAAGAAACATACTACTGGCAGAAGATGATCAAAACTTCGGAATTGTACTCCGCGATTATCTCGAGATGAACAACTATAATGTAACCCTTGCCAAAAATGGTATGGAAGGTATCGAAAAATTCAAAAGAGGCGAATTTGATTTATGCATCCTTGATGTTATGATGCCTTACAAAGACGGATTTACACTTGCCAAAGAAATAAAAGAGCGCAACCAAGATATGTCAATCATATTTCTTACTGCAAAAACAATGAAAGAAGATGTATTACGCGGTTATGAAGTTGGTGCAGACGACTATCTGAACAAGCCTTTTGATTCGGAAGTGTTACTGTATAAAATAAAAGCTATCTTACAACGTAATGTAAAAGAAAAAAGTGCTGAGAGTGAACAATTTGAATTTGAAGTAGGTAAATTTCATTTTAACTCTAAATTACGTTTTCTGACCCTTGAAGGTCAAGATCAAATAAAGCTTTCTCCCAAAGAAAATGCACTTCTACGCTTACTGGTGTTGCATATCAATGATTTAATGCCACGTGAACTAGCACTTACTAAAATATGGCGCGATGACAACTATTTTACCTCTAGAAGTATGGATGTTTATATAGCTAAACTCCGTAAATACCTTAAAGGCGATGAAAAAGTAGAAATAGTAAATATCCATGGAGAAGGTTTTCGTTTGTTAGTGAATGAATAACCAAATAAAAAACATATAGTATTCTCTTAAAAATAGCACTTCGCTTACTAGATTTAAGACTCTCTTAAAATTATTTTAAACAAAAGTCAATAGCTTCACAGTAATGGAGTAATTAGCAATTTACCTTAATACAAACCTATGAAATATATTTACTTACTACTACTAATTAACTTCATTGCTTGTACGCGACCGCAAAAAGCTACAATCATCGAACCTGAGATAAGTGTTCAACCTTCTAAGAGTATTCATCCTACAGAAACGGACAGTACAAATAAAACAAATCATATCAGTAAAGTTTATGCATTAGAATTACCGAAAAAAATAGATTTTTGTGATGAAAAAACACCATTAAACCAGCAAGATATAAAAGAACGTTTAGACAAAGAATTACATAAAAATGTCTATTATCAGTCCAATGCTTTACTACTATTCAAACGTGCAAACAGGTATTTTCCTATCATTGAACCGATACTAAAAAAAGAAGGAGTTCCAGATGATTTTAAATATCTAGCTGTTATAGAAAGTAGTTTAGAAAATGTGACCTCTCCTGCTGGTGCCAAAGGCATTTGGCAGTTTATGAAAGGTACTGCCAAAGAATATGGTCTTGAAGTCAATAAAAATATAGATGAACGGTACAATATAGAAAAAGCAACTGTAATGGCTGCTAAATATCTCAAAGCTTCAAAAGAAAAATTAGGTTCTTGGACACTTGCCGCTGCTGCTTACAACGCTGGTAATAAACGCATACAAGATAATATTGATAAACAGTTAGTAAACAACTACTATGACTTATTACTCAATAATGAAACGGCACGTTATGTTTTTCGTATTTTAGCAATTAAAACCATCATAACACATCCTAAAAAGTATGGTTTTGAATTTAGTCAAAAAGATTTATATCCAATTCAACAGTACAAGAAATTAAAAATAACAAAAAGCATTGAAAATCTTGCTGAATTTGCAAAAAAACAAGGTGTTAATTATAAAATTCTAAAACTTTACAATCCTTGGTTACTTCAAAATGAATTAAAAAATAAAAGTGGTAAAACCTACTATATCAAAATTCCAAAATAGGTTCTTCTTTTAAACTAATTAGTCAATTTTCGGTTCTCATTTTTCACTATAATAATATTCAAACCAGCGTCTAAACAAAGGATCTACAAAATTAATACTGTGTCTGTAGACATCAACTATTTCTTTGCTTTCGAGTGCTTTTTTGACACGCGCCACATTAGCTGATGATCCCAGATTATAAGCATCAATAGTTGCTTTACTACTAAATTGTTTTTCACCCTTGACTACTGCTCTTAAAAACCGAAGTTGACTATTACTAAGTCCATCAACGTCTTTTTGATACATCAAATCATATTGGTTCATTAAATCAAAAAGAGCATCATTTATAATAGCTTTATTACATATATTATCCGTAAGAAACCAAGCCATATTGGACAATTGCTGTACAAAATACGAATGATTATCTACTAACTCGACAAGGTAAGCAGCATCATCAATATGAATCTTTTTATAAGTCATTCTAAATTGCGTAACAATATAATCTACCCAATGTCCCGTATTTATTTTTTTGAGAAATAACACATCACCAAATTTATAAAATGGCATCGCTTTACGTTCAAAAAGTTCGGTCATCATATGGCGTTTACTCCCATAAAGGCAATACGAAGCTATTTGATGTTGCTGCCAATGTGCTCTTAGCTTTTTTTGAAAATCAATATGGTTTTTTAAGAATGCTATATTTTGAAACTCGTCAATACACACTACTATTTTAATACCTTTAGCCTTTGCTATAGTTTCGGGAAGGTTCAATATTTCAGAAGGATTAATACTTGCTTCGTGCCAATCAAAAGTTAATGAAAAGTCCGCATTTGGATCATTACCCATTGTGAATTTGGGAATGAGATGCTTAAAAAATTCTTTGGCTTTTTCCATGCGTTCCTCCCATTTACTATAAGAAACTTTTAATACTTCGCGCGTAAAGGTTTCATAGAAAGCCTCTTTAGATCGGATATTAAACATATCAATAAAGCAAAAGCGAACATCAGTATTTTGCGCAAAAGATTCTGCAGCTATTTTCACTAAAGATGACTTACCCCAACGTCGTGGTGAAATCAAAATAGTATTGAGTCCTGAATTAAAATTATGATGTAATAGCGCGAGTTCTTTTTCTCGATTGACAAAATGCGATTTATCAACCAATTTACCATATTTAAAGGGAGAAGGTATCATAATATATTTAGTTTTTTACTTGTAACACAAATGTAACTAACAATTCTGTTAGTTGCAAATAGAAATTGATTTTTTTTTGTTTTAATAAATAATTTACCTAGTTTTGAAAGATGAAAGTAGCACAATATACAATCGCAATTATAGACGTTCGTCTAAATATCAAAAACAGAGATGCTTTCTATATTTAATTTAGCTAAACCTTATGAAATTAATAGCATTAACTAAATTAAAGAATACAATAAATGAAATTACCTTACGCAGAGCCTTACCGTATAAAGATGGTAGAGCCAATAAAACAGTCTACAATAGAACAACGTAAAATTTGGATAAAAGAAGCCAATTATAATTTGTTTAATCTCAAATCTGACCAAGTATATATTGATTTATTAACCGATTCTGGAACTGGAGCAATGAGTGACCAGCAATGGGCAGAAGTAATGCTCGGCGATGAAAGTTATGCCGGTTCACGTTCTTTCCTAAAACTTGATAAAGCAGTAAAAGATATAACAGGATACAAGCATTTTATACCAACACACCAAGGACGAGCTGCAGAGAATGTACTCTTCTCAGCGATGGTAAAAACAGGAGATATAATCCCAGGGAACTCCCATTTTGACACAACCAAAGGTCATATTGAATTTCGAAAAGGAAAAGCTGTAGATTGCACTATTGACGAAGCTTTTGATACAGATTTAGAGCACCCTTTCAAAGGGAATATTGATCTTGAAAAATTAGAAAAAGTATTTACCGAAAACCCAATAGAAAAAATACCTTTTATTATCATAACAGTTACTTGTAACACCGCAGGAGGACAACCTGTAGCTATGGAAAACATCAAAGCTGTATCTGCTTTATGCAAAAAATATGGAGTAAAAATATTTTTTGATGCAGCCCGTTATGCAGAGAATTGTTACTTCATAAAAACACGTGAAGAAGCTTACAAAGACAAAAGCATAAAAGCTATAGCCAAAGAATTGTTTTCTTATGGTGATGGTATGACAATGAGTTCCAAAAAAGATGGATTGGTCAATATGGGCGGAATCATAGCTTTAAACGATGATGAAATACACCAAACGGCTATTACTTTTAATATTATGTATGAAGGATTCATTACCTATGGCGGAATGAGTGGACGCGATATGGGAGCACTTGCCGTAGGACTTTATGAGGCTTTAGAGTATGATTATCTTGCAAGTAGAATCACGCAAGTACAATATCTAGGCGAAAAAATGGCAGAATTTGGTGTTCCTGTTCAGAAACCTATTGGAGGACATGCTGTTTACCTCGATGCTAATAAATTTGTACCTACTATTCCTAAAGAAGAATATCGTGCACAAGCCCTTGCAATAGAACTTTATATTGTAGCAGGAATACGTGGCGTAGAGATAGGCACTATTTTGGCAGATCGTGATCCTGAGACACGCGAAAACCGTTATCCTGAACTTGAGTTAGTACGTTTGGCAATACCAAGAAGAACATACACGCACAATCATATGGAATACATTGCAGCAGCATTAAAAACCATTTTTGACTCAAGAAAAGAGGCAAAACATGGCTACAGAATCACTTGGGAAGCACCAATTATGCGTCATTTTACGGTAAAACTGGAAAAAATATAAAATCTCATAAAACTATTTTTTTATAGATTTATAGAATAATCCATTTTATCAATGGTCATAATTCAATTTCAACAACTTATATTTACTTGTTGAAATTGAATTATTTAATAGTTTAGAATCACAAAAGCATTGAAATTAAACGTTTATTTAATCATTATATTTTTGTATTTTCGCCGCTATGAAAAGATTAATCACAATATTATCAATCATATTCTTTGTTTCTTGTAATACTACAGCAGAAAAACAAGCTTCAAATAAAAATGAATATTCTGGCGAAGGATTCTTAGTTCATGGGTACTTACACCCTAACGATTCAACTGTTTTTATAAAAAACAGTAAAGATAGTGTTTTATACAAATCAACTATTAATGACAATGGTTACTTTGCTATAAAAGGTACAATATCTGATACAATACCTGCTTACATTAGTACCAACAACACACGTTTAGATTTTTTATTATACAATACAGAAATAGCGTTAAGAAAAGACGAACACTTCAAAACAGATAACCAACAGTTGTATAATGAGTATGTTAAGACCATAACATCTAAAAGCACGATTGATAGATCTTTAATCAATAAAATTAAAAAAGCGATAATTGATAACAAAAACACTGTGCGTTTTAGAAGCACACTATCCAAACTACAATACCAAGAAATCGTATTCTTAAAGAATTTTATAAAAGAAAATTCAAATCACTACGCAGCGCTGTTAGCAATACAAGCATTAGACAAACGTGCCAATATAGCAAATGAAGATTATCTAAAATATAAAGAAACATTAGGTCAAGACATAAAAAACACATCATTAGCACTTGAATTGGATAATTACTTTTTAGAAAAAGAAATTAAATCAAAAACACAGCAAATTAGCAAAGTAAAACAAGGAAATACGAGTACCGTACCGAAAAAAACGCCAAAACCAGTTGTAGAAGACCGAGCAAAAGCATTTTATTTTGAAGGAGAAACGCTTAATGGAACAACAATTACACTACCAGCAGTAGTGCGTAAATCCAAACTTACTTATATTGATTTTTGGGCAAGTTGGTGTGGTCCTTGTCGTATGCAAAATCCTGTGCTAAGAGGAATCTATAAGCAGTATCACAAGCAAGGCTTATCTATAATAAGTGTTTCTGAAGACACTGATAGTAATGCTTGGAAAAACGCTATCACAATAGATAATCTGCCTTGGATTCATGTTCTCGATAAAGACAAAAGTATATCAAGACGTTATTATGTAGAAAGTCTTCCATTTGGTGTGCTTGTAGATAGCAAAGGTATGGTGATAGCAGATTATGTTTCTGCAGGAAAATTAAAACAACTCGTTCCAAAATATATCAACGAAAAATAATCTCCAATTATTTTCGGATAAATACCTATAAATACCTATTTTTGCATAAATGTAAAATTTAGCAAAATGAATTACGATATTATAATTATAGGTAGTGGACCTGGTGGTTATGTTACTGCCATTCGCGCATCACAATTAGGATTTAAAGTTGCCGTAGTAGAAAAAGAAAACCTCGGTGGTATCTGTTTAAATTGGGGGTGTATTCCTACTAAAGCATTACTTAAAAGTGCACAAGTATATAATTACTTAAAACACGTTGACCAATACGGACTTAAAGCAGAAGCTATTGACAAAGATTTTGATGCAGTAATCAAAAGAAGTCGCGATGTAGCCGATGGTATGAGCAAAGGTGTTCAATTCTTAATGAAAAAGAATAAAATTGACATCATCAATGGTTTTGGTAAAGTAGCTCCTAACAAAAAGGTAATTGTAGAAAACGAAGGTAAAACGACAACTTACACTGCCAAAAACATTATTATTGCTACTGGAGCACGTTCACGTGTATTGCCAAATATTCCTCAAGATGGTAAAAAAATAATTGGTTATCGTGAAGCATTAACACTTGCTAAACAACCAAAAACAATGCTTATTGTAGGTTCAGGAGCTATTGGCGTAGAGTTTGCACATTTTTATAACAGTATGGGAACGGCAGTAACTATTGTAGAATTTATGCCTCGTATTGTACCCGTAGAAGATGAAGATGTTTCAAAACAATTTGAACGTTCATTAAAAAAATCTGGTGTTAAAATAATGACTAATTCATCGGTAGAAAGTGTTGACACTTCTGGAAATGGAGTTGTAGCAACTGTTAAAACTAAAAAAGGTGAAATCACATTAGAAGCAGATATTATGCTTTCTGCTGTAGGAATCAAAACCAATATAGAAAATATAGGACTAGAAGATGTTGGTATCGTTACTGACCGCGATAAAATATTGGTAAATAACTATTACCAAACTAATATACCTGGTTACTATGCCATTGGTGATGTTGTACCAGGTCCTGCCCTAGCCCACGTAGCATCTGCAGAGGGAATAACTTGTGTAGAAAAACTAGCAGGAATAGACACTGAACCAGTAGATTATACTAATATTCCTGGTTGTACCTATGCTTCTCCAGAAATAGCAAGTGTAGGACTTACAGAAAAACAAGCCAAAGAAAAAGGATTTGATATCCGTGTAGGAAAATTTCCTTTTAGTGCCAGTGGAAAAGCAAAAGCTGCTGGAACACCAGATGGTTTTGTAAAAGTAATCTTTGATAAGAAATATGGCGAATGGTTAGGATGCCATATGATTGGTGCTGGTGTAACAGACATGATAGCTGAAGCAGTTGTCGCTCGTAAACTGGAAACCACAGGTCACGAAATATTAAAATCAATACATCCTCACCCAACAATGAGTGAAGCGGTAATGGAAGCTGTTGCTGATGCTTATGATGAAGTAATTCATTTATAATAAAGTAACTTATTTAATAGAATATAAAGTTAGTATAGTAATATACTAACTTTTTTTTATTTGTAAATTTTAGTAAAAACTTTGGAAACTTTTTTGGTTTCTATAGTTTCTTAACGTATATTTGCACTTATAATTAATACGATTTGAAAGATAAAATAATTTTATTAGCTGAAAAGCTTTATATTAAGCATGGCGTTAAGCAAGTCACTATGGATGATATTGCTCAAGAAATGACTATGTCCAAAAAGACCATTTATACTTATTTTCCTAGAAAAGAAAATTTGGTAGAAGTAGTTGTTTTTTCTGTTTTTAAACGTGTCAAAGCACGTATAGAAGCGCTTATAGCAGAAAACAACAACCCAATACTTGAGATCATAAAAATTGAAACACTATTAGCAGAACATATAGATACACAAACGTCTGCTATGATGCATCAACTGCAGAAATATTATCCTAATCTGTACCTCCAATTAACGACCATGCAATCACAAGCTATAGAAACTACATTTTCTAAAAATTTGGAACGTGGTTTAAAGCTGGGTTTGTATCGTGAAGACATTAATGTAGATGTCATTACCAAAATATATTACACAACGCTTATCAACCTGCAGAATCAAGCTGTTTTTCCTGAGGAAGATTATACGTGTTGCAATCTAAAACGAGAATATATGATTTATCATCTGCACGGTATTGCAGCTGCAAAAGGACAAAAACTAATAACTAAATATATAACTGAACATAAAATATAATGAAAAAGATTTTACTTTTATTATTGTTTTTTACACTACCCATTTTTGGACAGATACCGCAATTTTCAATGCAAGAAGCTATTGATTTTGCCTTAGAAAACAACCGTTCTGTTTTGAATGCTCAATTGGATATTGATGCAGCAAAACAAAAAAAATGGGAAACTACTACTATGGGATTACCACAACTAAATGCTGATGTGGCTTATCAAAACTTTATTATCCAACCCGTTTCGCTTATTCCAGCACAATTTTTTGGAGGAACACCAGGTACTTTTGCAGAAATTTCATTTGGAACCAAGCAAAATGTTAAAGCAAGTGCTACACTCTCGCAGTTGGTTTTTGATGGTTCGTACCTCGTAGGATTGCAATCTGCAAAGGTCTATCTCAAAATTTCGGATAATGCTTTAATTAAAACAAAAAAAGTAATCAAAGAAATGGTTGTGTCTGCTTATGGCAATGTATTATTAGCCGAAGAAGGTTTAGCCATTTTAGAAAACAATAATACTATTATAACCAAAAACCTTAAAGACACCAAAGCTTTATTTGACAATGGTTTTGTAGAAGAAGAATCTGTTGAGCAGTTAGAATTGACTAAAGCAACATTGGTTAATCAAATAAATAAAACGAAGCAACTTAAAGCTACGGCATATCAGATGTTAAATTTTACTTTAGGACAAGAAATTAATACACCAATAGCGCTTTCCGATTCTTTGGAAGATTTAGCCAATCAAAATGTTGATTTGACATTAATTACTACACCTTTTAGCCTTGATAATGTGATTGATTATAAAATAATGCAAAATCAATTAGAAGCTAAAAAGCTTTTAGTAAAATTAGAAAAAAGTAAAGCATTGCCACAAGTTACAGCTTTTTTAAATTTTGGTTACACAGGAAATAATGAGCAATTCAAATTTCATAAAAAAGAACAAACTTGGTATGATTCGTCTTTGTTTGGTGTGAATATTAACATTCCAATTTTTAGTAGTTTGAGAAGAAATTCGCGTACAAAACAAGCAAAAATAGCTTTAAAGCAAACACAAAGCAAACTTGAAGAAACTGGAGAAAAACTGACCTTAGCATATCAAAATGCAAAGACCAATTATGAATTTGCATTGCAGCAATATGAAATCGCTAAAGACAATTTAGATTTAGCCACACGAATTGAAAAAAAGCAACGCATTAAATTTAAAGAAGGTATATCAAGTAGTTTTGAGCTGAGTACAGCACAACGCCAACTTTATAGCATGCAAAATGCCTATTTGCAAGCAATCATTACATTGATAAATAATAAAATAAAACTAGAACAACTAATAGATTAAGAATACAATGAAAAAAATACTACTAATACTCGTTCTTGCAAGCAGTTTAATTACTTGCAAAAAAAATAAAGAAGCCCTTCCAAAATCTTTGCAAGCCAAACAAGAATCGGCGGATAAGATTAAAAAACAAATTGATTCTTTAGCTGTTCAATTAAAAACCTTAGAAACAGCAATAGCGAAAGCAACAAGCAAAGATGTGCATTATAATAGTATCACTACATTACAGGCTACAGCAAAAGAATTTACACATTATGTAGCTACCAATGGCGTGGTAAAATCAGATAAAAGTATTGAAATGCGACCAGAACTCGGTGGAACAGTAAAAGCCATCTATGTCAAAACAGGACAATGGGTGAACCGAGGAAAAGTGATG
>JALSVQ010000026.1 GCA_027073495.1 Flavobacteriaceae bacterium
TGCAGAAAGAGTACCTTGTCCATTTGCAGAATTGGAAAATCCTGTGGTATTTGATTGTAATGCTCCTTCTCCGGTAGCAGTATTAAAATTCCCTGTTGTATTAGCATATAAAGCGTGAAAACCATTGCCAGTATTACTTTCTCCTGTTGTATTTGAGTATAAAGCTTTAGAGCCAACAGCAGTATTTTTGATTGCTTGTAAAGCTGTTGCACCGTTGCCGTTATTGTACAAAGCAGAATCACCAACCGCAACAATATTACTTTTCACCGTGTTTTTATACAAAGCACTGTTACCAATAGCAACGTTAGACGAACCTGTGGTATTTGAAAAAAGAGCTTCTAAACCACTAGCAAGATTATAGGTTCCTGTGGTATTAGATTTAAGTGTACTAGCACCATTTGCAGTATTACCATCACCTGTGGTATTAGAATAAAGAGCATTTGAACCATTTGCAGTATTGGAATATCCAGAGTTATTTGAATACAAAGCACCATCACCATTAGCCACGTTATAGCTTCCTGAACTATTTGCTATAAGGGCTAAATTTCCATTAGCAGTATTACTATATCCTGTAGTATTGGAATAGAGACTTTTAAAACCATTTGCAGTATTGGAATTTCCTGTAGTATTAGAATATAGCGTTTGGTATCCATTAGCAACATTTTCAAAACCCGTAGTATTTGCCAAAAGTGCTTGATAACCATTTGCAGTATTATTACTTCCAGTAGTATTTGTTTTTAACACTTGATATCCAATACCAACATTTCTGTTGTCTGAACTATCATCGTTTAAACCTCCATCAACACCCAAGAAAACTGAAGAACCATCTTGTGAGCCATCGTTATCCGATTTTCCATCTATTAAATCATCTATTAGTCGTGTTTTTATATTTTCACTAATAATTGGCACCCAAAAAGCACTATCGTAATAGTAAAAAGTATTATCATCTATATTATAAATAATTAAACCGTTAGCAGGATTAATAATCGAATCTCTTTGTAAAGCAGTCATTCTAGGAATTAGTATTCCTTTTGTGGTAGAGTTAATATCTAATTCGGCTGAACTATCTGGCGTATTAGTGCCTATTCCTATTTGGGCTTGCAAAGAAATGGTAAGGATTAAAGTAAAAAGAAAGATAATTTTTTTCATATTATTAAATTTAATAGATTAGTAAGGGCTTATTTTTTGGTTATTTTATAGTAGAAATTTTTATTATTCGAAATTATTTTCACAAAGTAATTTGATGAAGGTATATTCTGTAAATCTATAGTTATAAGACCATTAGTTGTTTTTTGATGCGTTACTTTTTTTCCTAATAAATCGAAAATTGAAACTTCTAAGTTTTTGGATTTATCCGATTTAATATTTAAAATATCTTGAACAGGATTTGGATAGATATTAAATTTTATAGCAACTAAATTAGTTGCAACTAAAAGTATATTTTCACAAGCAGCTTCGGTTTCTACAAAATATTGTGTAGCAGCATCAATATTAGTCCAATTGGTAGTACTCCAATTAGCATTATCAACAAAAATGCAAGAAAGATTAGGATTTCCGAAAGAAAGAAATCGAGTAAAATTTGTATTATTTCCATTCCGTACATCCAATACTGTTAATTGATTATAGGAGCAATCTAAGGATATGAAATTTGGTAGCATACTTAAATTTAACACAGAAATGTTGTTACTCCTTATCGATAATGTTGTTAATAAAGTATTGTTACTCAGATCAATTGAGCTAAAGTTGTTATATCCTAAATCAGCAGAAATTAAACTGGTGTTACTATTTAAATTTAGTCCAGTAAGTAGGTTACTATTTATGTATAGATAACTTAAATTAGTGTTATTACTTAAATCTACTGTGGTTAAATGGTTAAATGAAGCAACTAATACTGTAAGACTGGTAAAATCTTCAATACCTGTTAAATCGGCAATATTTAAATCGTTTACAGCTAAAGTAGTAAGATTAGCTATTTTAGAAGTGGTAATATAAGTATCTGCATCGACACCATTCCCTAAACTATTACTATCTCCAACAGAAACGACATTTCCACTAGCGTCGTGAGTTTCTAGATAGTGTTCAAAAATAGCATCTGGCACATGGGTTGTTTGTGTATTTCCTTTAAAACAATAAAGGGATAAAACAATTAATAAGAAAGTAATTTTTTTCATAAAATAAATATTTAAATAATTCATAATTTTAAAATCAATTT
>JALSVQ010000027.1 GCA_027073495.1 Flavobacteriaceae bacterium
GCTTTGTTTGCTCGTGTTAAAGCTGTTTTTGATACCAAGCAAAGTTTAGACTTAAATGCTGAACAACACATGCTTTTAGAAAAAAAATATAAAGGTTTTATTCGTAATGGAGCATTACTTAATGAAGTTGATAAAACGCAACTTCGTGAGATAGATAAAAAATTAGCACAACTAAAATTAACATTTAGCGAAAATGTGTTAGCCGAAACCAATGCCTTTGAATTGTTGATTAGCGATGAATCAGAATTAGATGGTTTGCCAGAAAGTGACAAGGAAGCAGCGCAACTATTAGCCAAAGAAAAAGGAAAAAAAGGCTGGTTGTTTACGCTTAATTTTCCAAGTTATTATCCTGTTATGAAATTTGCTTCAAACAGAGTATTGCGCAAGCAAATGGCAATAGCTTATGGTAAACGTGCATTCCAAGGCAATGAAAACGACAATTCGAAAATAGTTTTAGCCATAGTAAAAACACGTTTAGAACGTGCTAAATTATTAGGTTACAATACCCATGCTGATTTTGTTTTAGAAGAGCGTATGGCAGAAAACCCGAAGCAAGTAAACTCTTTTTTAATGGATTTGCTACATAAAGCAAAGCCGTTTGCTCAAAATGAGTTTGTACAATTGAGTAATTTTGCCAAAGCAACAGATGGTATTGATGCACTGCAAAAATGGGATGGTGCTTATTATACTGAAAAGATCAAAAAACAACGCTTTGATTTGGATGACTCGCAGTTAAAACCCTATTTTAAACTGGAAAATGTCATTGATGGAGTCTTTACTATTGCTAACAAATTATACGATCTCAATTTTAAAGCAATAGATACAGTAGATACCTATCATAAAGATGTAAAAACCTACGAAGTAACCGATGCTTCAGGAAATTATGTTGCTTTATTTTATGCCGATTTCTTTCCGCGAGAAGGGAAACGCAATGGTGCTTGGATGACTTCATTCAAAAGCCAATACAAAAAAGGAGGGAAGAATTCCAGACCGCATATTGCTATCGTTTGCAATTTCACCAAGCCAACCGCAACAAAACCATCCTTGCTTACTTTTAATGAAGTGACTACACTATTTCACGAGTTTGGACATGCTTTGCACGGTATGTTGGCAGATACGACCTATCCAAGCCTTTCGGGAACAAGTGTTTCTTGGGATTTTGTAGAACTGCCAAGTCAAATAATGGAAAATTGGGCTTATGAAAAAGAAGCCTTAACACTTTTTGCAAAACATTATGAAACAGGTGAATTGATTCCAATGGATTTAATTGAAAAAATACGTAAAACAACTACTTTTATGGAAGGTTTGTTTACGTTACGACAGTTGAGTTTTGGTATTTTGGATATGCATTGGCATGGACAAGATAATGGAGCAGTAACTGATGTTAAAGCTTTTGAAAAAGAAGCATTCAAATCAACACAACTGTATCCAGATGTAGCAGAAAACTGTATGAGTGCTGCTTTTTCGCATATTTTTTCTGGCGGTTATGCGTCAGGCTATTATTCGTATAAATGGGCAGAGGTTTTAGATGCAGATGCCTTTGAACTATTTAAACAAAAAGGAATTTTTGATAAAGCAACCGCAACCGCATTCAAAGAAAATGTACTGCGTCAAGGAGGAACAGAAAAACCAATGGAACTCTATAAACGTTTTAGAGGACAAGCGCCTAAAAATAACGCTTTGTTAAAACGTGCCGGATTGGTTTAAGCATCAAAATTATTCAATGCTGTAACTTAGTGTTTGAAATGTGTAAAAACTAATTCCGACTGATAAAATAATATTTAGACTTTGTGGATTAATAGGATGTCCAAAAAATTGAAATACAGTTACAAAATTCTCTAAGAAGAAATTGTAATATTTGAAAAAACAAAAATTCCTAGGTATTACAAGAAAACTCATCCAAAGTAATAATTTTCTTTTTGTTGGATTCTCTTGATTTTTTAATCTTAATCCAACAAAATAATCAACTATTGTTGCTGAATAAGATTAATGATAAAAAACGCCAATCCCACCAACCGTAAAACACTTAACTTGCAACAACTATCAGAAAGTTTTGAGTTTTTATTAGTAATAAACCAATAAAGTAGAAATGCTATCGGTAAAAATATTACAAAATCTATTACGTTAAAAACATTTATTTATATTCCTTTTAATGTTTATAATTTCATTTCGAATTATGCCTAACAAAGTTTATGTCATAAATACAACAACCCAAAATAAAGACTCTACAAACCGCTAAAATTTAATCCAATTTCTTTAACCAAGTACTCATGCTTACTTCATCAGCTATCATGTTCTTTAATGTTGAAATAGCAACGCGTTCTTGCTGCATGGTATCGCGGTGACGTATCGTAACAGTATTGTCTTCTTTGGTTTGGTGATCTACTGTAATACAAAAAGGGGTTCCAATAGCATCTTGTCTTCTGTAGCGTCTTCCTACAGCGTCTTTTTCGTCATAGGTCATCTGAAAATCAAATTTCAGATCGTTAATTATAGTTTTTGCTATTTCTGGTAAACCATCTTTTTTGACAAGTGGTAAAATTGCTGCTTTATAAGGCGCAAGAACACTTGGTAGTTTCATTACGGTACGTACAGAACCATCTGCTAATGTTTCATCTTGTAGTGCAGTAGAGAAAACCGCCAAAAACATACGGTCGAGACCTACAGAAGTTTCCACTACATACGGCACGTAACTTACATTTATTTCGTGGTCAAAATATTGTAGTTTTTTACCCGAATGTTTTTCATGAGCTTTCAAATCAAAATCAGTACGTGAATGGATCCCTTCTAATTCTTTAAACCCAAAAGGGAATTTGAACTCAATATCAGCAGCTGCGTCGGCATAATGAGCTAGTTTATCGTGATCATGAAAACGATAATTTTCTTCACCAAGACCTAATGAAAGGTGCCATTTCAAACGGTTTTCTTTCCATTTTTCATACCACTCGGATTGTGTATTTGGGCGAACAAAAAATTGCATTTCCATTTGTTCAAATTCACGCATTCTAAAGATAAACTGACGTGCTACAATCTCATTTCTAAATGCTTTTCCTGTTTGTGCAATACCAAAAGGAATTTTCATACGTCCTGTTTTTTGCACATTAGCAAAGTTTACAAAAATACCTTGAGCCGTTTCTGGTCTAAGGTATAAATCCATTGCAGAAGAAGCATCAGCGCCTAGTTTTGTACCAAACATAAGATTAAACTGTTTTACATCAGTCCAGTTTCTTGAACCTGAAACTGGACAAGCAATCTCTAATTCTTCGATTAAAGCTTTAACTGCAACCAAATCTTCATTTTCTAAGTATTTACCCATTCGAGAGAGAATGGTATCTATTTTTTCTTGATAACCTAGCACGCGATTATTGGTGCTCAAAAATTCGTCTTTATTAAAAGCGTCACCAAAACGTTTAGCTGCTTTTTTAACTTCTTTTTCTATTTTCCCTTCTATTTTAGCGCAGTAATCTTCTATCAATACATCGGCACGGTATCTTTTTTTAGAATCCTTATTGTCTATTAAAGGATCATTAAATGCATCAATATGACCAGAGGCTTTCCAAGTGGTTGGATGCATAAAAATAGCCGAATCAATACCAACAATATTATCATTGAGTTGTACCATAGCTTGCCACCAATAGGTTCTAATATTGTTTTTTAGCGCAGCACCATTTTGGGCGTAGTCATAGACAGCACTTAGTCCGTCATAGATTTCACTAGATTGAAAAACAAAGCCATATTCTTTGGCATGGGAAAGTACTTTTTTGAATTTATCTTCTTGTTTAGCCATATTTTTTTTTACTAAAAAATTCCTATTTTATTATTAAAATAGGAATTTTGATATTATTTATTTTAATAAATTTCTAATTTAAGAAAAATGCAGTATCACCTATTTGATCACCATCAACATAAATATATACTAAATATTTACCAACAGGTAAGTCGGAATTCTTTTTGACAAACATACACACATCAAGTGTTTTATTCTCAAAATAGATGTTTCTTTTTGTACTATAGTTAATATCTTCTCCGCGATAAGAGAAAGTTTCACTTGTTTTTCCAACTAAATTCCCTTTAGGATCTTTTACTATAGCGTAAACCGTACGATCACCAGCATCTGCTAAGAAGTTACGAGCAAATTTAAAACACACACGAATTTTATCTGCTTTTTTGGCTTTTTCAACATCTTCTATTTTTCCATTTCCTTTTACGTGTACACCTTTTGCTTCAAGAGCAACAGTGCTTAATTTCATAGCTTCTACCAGAGATTTTGATACTTTATCTTTTTCGGTAGTGAGTTCTCCATTCTTCTTTTTATATGATGCAAGATCGCTACTTGCTTGGTTTCGTTCTGTTATAAGTTGCTGATTCATCTTATCTAAAGAGTCTGCTAGTGTAAATAGCTCTCGTTTTTCTTTACGAAGTTTCATTACTTCAGCACGATATTTTTTCACCATTGCATAACTCAGTTCCATATTGGATACTTGTTGCTGAAGGTCAGCTATCGTTTGTTTGGCGCGTTCCAATTCATCATTAGTACCAGAAAGTGTTTGTTTTGCTTCCTCATACATGATTTGCATATCTTCTAGGTCTGCTTTTATTTTTTGTTTTTCAATAAGTAGTTTTTTAGTCTGTGCTTCTTTTTCTTTATAATACGAAAAAGTATAAAATGCTAAACCTACGATAGAAAGTGCTAGTATAGCTGCTAATATTTTTAAATTTCCTGTGCCAGAATCGTTGCTCATTTTGCTTTTAATTATTTAAAATTAGATTGATTTACTTTTTATAAAAGTGGTCATTACCTGCAAAACTACTATTTTTTATTGCTTAAAAAAAATAATATTCAAAAATAATGTCATATTTATTTAAAATAACACCTTTATGACCATTTGAATCCTTATTTTTGCAATTATTTTTATGAAAAGACATGGATATTAAAGAAAATTTAAAAAACATTAAAGATTCGTTACCCCAAGATGTTACTCTTGTAGCAGTTTCAAAAACTAAACCCATTGCACTATTGCAAGAAGTTTACGATGCAGGGCAGCGTGTATTTGGGGAGAATAAAGTGCAAGAAATGTCTAAGAAATATGAGGAAATGCCTAAGGATATTGCTTGGCATATGATTGGCCACTTGCAGCGTAACAAAGTAAAATATATTGCTCCTTACGTTTCATTAATCCATGCTGTGGCTAATCTGAAATTGGCACAAGAAATTGATAAACAAGCCAAAAAAAATGATCGAATAATTGATTGTTTACTTCAAGTAAAAATAGCACAAGAAGAAACAAAGTTTGGTTGGGATAAAAATGAATTAGCAAAAATGCTCCCTGAAATACTCGCTCTTAAAAATATAAAAATAATCGGCTTAATGGGAATGGCATCTTTTACTGCTGATGAAGCGCAAGTTAAAAATGAATTTCAAACGCTTAAAAAGCTTTTTGATAACTTTAAAACTTATACTGATGCCAATTTTACAGTACTTTCTATGGGAATGAGCGGAGATTATCCATTAGCTATCGCTTGTGGAAGTACTATGGTACGAGTCGGAAGTGCTATTTTTGGACAGCGCAATTATCAAAATCAATAATTTATGTATTGTATTATTGATATAGAAACCACTGGAGGTAAGTATAATGAAGAAGGGATTACGGAGATCGCTATTCATAAACATGATGGGCTGCAGGTTGTGGATAGTTTTATTGCACTTATCGATCCAGAGAAGCCCATTCAGCCTTTTGTGGTACAGCTTACAGGTATCAATTCTAAAATGCTACGTAATGCACCTAAGTTTTATGAAGTAGCTAAACGAATTATCGAAATAATGGATGGCGCTGTGTTTGTGGCGCATAATGTATCTTTTGATTATCGGGTTTTGCGCAATGCTTTCAAAGAATTGGGTTATAATTTTGAAAAAGAAACGTTAGATACTATCGAATTGAGCAAGCGTTTATTTCCAGATTTGCCATCCTATAGTTTAGGAAAACTCTGTAAGTCTTTAGGAATACCGTTTTCCAATAGGCATCGTGCTAATGGTGATGCTTTGGCTACAGTCAAACTTTTTGAAATGTTATTAGCCAAAGACAGTGAAAAACACATTATTCAAGAGCTTATTGACAAAGAAAAGAATACAAAAAAACTAAGCACTAAATATGTAGATATTATTGCAACTATGCCCAATGCAATGGGTGTTTTTTATATTTATGATAAAACTGGGACTATTATTTATATTGGCAGTGGAAAGAATATTAATTTAGCATTAAACAAACTCTTTCTAAAGGAAAGTCGCGTCGCTAAAGAAATTCAAAAAAAAGTAGATTTAGTTCGTTTTGAATTGACTGGAAATACGCTTATCACTAAGTTAAAACTGGAGAACGAAATAGGGTTTCACAAACCATATTTAAATCGTATTAGCAAAAAACGAAAACCTGCCTTGCATTTCGCATCGGATAATATGATTATTATTACTGAAGGTCGTTATATAGAAGAGCAAGCTGTTTTATTGATAGAAAATAATATTTTGCTTGGTTATACATTTGCAGCACTAGAGTTTCAAGCTAATAATCTAAAGATTCTTAAAACGATTCTTACACCGTTAACTAATTCTAATTTGAATAGACAACTAATAAAACACCATCTATTGCACAATAAAGTAAAAGAAATTATTCGTTTTTAAAAGACGAATTTGTTTAAAAAGCTAAATATTTTATTAGTTTTGTAATTCTAAAAATAATTATTATGAAAAAAATACTTTTAATATTAACTTTTATTAGTGCATTTGTAATGCATGCGCAAGACGACGCTACGGTATTTACAGTAAATGGAAAAGCTATTAAAACCTCGGAATTTGAGCGTGTTTACAAAAAAAACATTGATCTTGTTCAAGATGAAAATCAAAAAAAGATTGATAATTACCTTGATTTATACATTAAATATCAGCTTAAACTACAAGAAGCCTATGCGCAAGATCTTGACAAAGATACGCAGTATCAACGTGAGTTAGCACAGTATCGTAAAGATTTGATAAAAAATTACCTTACGGACGCAACCGTTACCGATAAATTGATACAAGAAGCATACGACAGAAGTTTAAAAGAAATAAATGCCAGTCATATTCTTATTCGTTTAGCGCCAGATGCTTTGCCAAAAGATACTTTAGCGGCTTATAACAAGCTAAAAACTATACGAGATAAAGCACTTGCAGGAGCTAAATTTGATGATTTAGCAAAACAATATTCTCAAGATCCGTCAGCTAAAAAGAATGGAGGAAATCTTGGGTATTTTACAGTTTTTCAAATGGTTTACCCTTTTGAAACAGCCGTTTATACTACAGCAAAAGGAGGTGTTTCACCTATTTTTAGAACCCGATTTGGATATCATATTGCCAAAGTAAATGATGTGCGCCCAGCTCATGGAGAAGTAGAAGTAGCACATATAATGATTGCTACAAACCAAAAAAACGAAAAAGAAGCTCAAGAAAAAATAAATAATATCTATACACAGTTAACAAATGGTATTGAATTTGAAACCTTAGCAAAACGTTTGTCAGATGATAAATCTTCTGCTGTAAAAGGAGGGCGTTTGCCGCGATTTGGTATTAATAAAATGGTATCCTCTTTTGAAAAGGAAGCCTTTACTTTGAAAAATGAAAATGAATTCTCAAAACCGTTTAAATCACCTTATGGTTGGCATATTGTTAAATTAATACATAAATATCCAGTACCAAATTTTGATAAAGCAAAAGCTGCATTGAAACACAGAATAACCAATGATGTGCGCTCA
>JALSVQ010000028.1 GCA_027073495.1 Flavobacteriaceae bacterium
CCATTTCTTCTCGTGGCATTTGGAATAGAATGGAATATCGTCCGTTAGAGGGTTTTGTATATGCTATTACACCTTTTAACTTTACTTCTATAGCTGCTAATCTTCCTGCAGCACCTGCATTAATGGGGAATGTAGTGATTTGGAAGCCTGCACGTACACAAGTGTATTCGGCACAAGTGATTATGGAACTCTTTAAAGAAGCAGGATTACCTGATGGCGTAATAAATATGGTAACAGGAGATTCCGCTATGATTACGGAAGTATTGTTGGATAGTCCTGACTTTGCAGGAATTCATTTTACAGGTTCTACAGGTGTATTTAATAGTTTCTGGGAGCAAATAGGAGCCAATGTTAACAAAGGAAAATACCGTTCGTACCCACGTATTGTTGGAGAAACAGGAGGGAAAGATTTTATATGGGCACATCCTTCGGCTAATGCATTGCAAGTAGCAACAGCAATATCACGTGGCGCTTTTGAATATCAAGGACAAAAATGTTCTGCAGCTTCGCGAGCTTATATTCCAAAATCATTATGGCCAGCTGTATTAAAACAACTAAAAGAAGATTTAGGAGCTATGAAAATGGGAAGTCCTGAAGACTCTTCAAATTTTATCAATGCTGTAATAGATGATCGTGCATTCAAAAAGCTGAGTGGTTATATAGACCGTGCAAAAACGGATGCAGATGCAGCAGTGGTACTTGGTGGTAACTATGATGATAGTACAGGTTATTTTATTGAACCGACAGTCATATTGACCAGCAATCCGCAGTATGTAACGATGCAAGAAGAACTCTTTGGACCTGTGATTACCATTTATGTTTATGAAGATGCTACTTGGGAAACGATGTTAGATGTTGTAGATCAAACAAGTCCGTATGCTTTAACAGGAGCAATTTTTAGTCAAGATAGATATGTTATTGATTTGGCTACAAACAAGCTTGAAAATGCAGCAGGAAATTTTTATATCAATGATAAACCAACAGGAGCCGTAGTTGGGCAACAGCCATTTGGTGGCGCTCGTGGTTCTGGTACCAATGATAAAGCAGGTTCGGTTTGGAATTTGTTGCGTTGGGTAAATAATAGAACAATCAAAGAAACATTTGTGCCTCCAACAGATTTTCGTTATCCATTTTTAGGAGATAAAAAATAAATTAATCAATCAAATAATTATGAAAATAGTATTTTTAGCAGCTTTAGTATATGGTGTAGTTGGTTTTGTAAACAAACTACAACGTACAAAAGTGCAGTTACCAAAGCATTATATTGTGGGAATAATTGGTGTTATTGGGCTTGCTTTGTCAAGTTTAATTGTTAAAGTTTCTGCACAGCAAGTGGGTGTAGTAGTTACACCAAAAGGAGTGAGTGACCAAGAATTACATACGGGTTGGCATATTGTTGCGCCTTGGAGTCAAGTGTATAGTATGGACAAAACAGTTTGGGTTTATACTTGTGCAGATGCGCAAAATGAAGGTGCAAAAGCCAATGCAGATGCTATTTGGGCGCCTACAAAAGACGGAATTAAAATGGGATTTGACGTGAGTGTTTCTTGGCGTATTATCCCAGATGAAGCGAGTTGGATTTATCAAAATGTAACCAATGAAACAGGAAAAAATGGACGTTACCATTGGTTAGAAGAAAATGTAATTCGTGCCAAACTTAAATCAGCACTAGCATTGACTGTTTCAAATTACTCGCCTATTGAAGTGTATTCTGTAAAACGTGAAGAAATACAACATCATGTTTTGGAACGTATGAAAAAAGAAATTAAATCGTATAAAATTAGTATTAATCAGATTGATATTCGTGAAGTGTATTACAACAAAGAATATGAACAAGCGATTAATAATAAAAAATTGGCAGAGCAAGAAGCATTACGATTGATTGAAGTAACAAAGCAGAAAGAAGAAAAATTGCTACAATCAAAAATTGATAAAGATATTGCAATACAATATGCAGAAGGAGAGGCTAAGGCTTTAAAAATAAAAGGTTCTGCTATTAATACCAATCCTAAAATTATAAAATTAGAATGGATTCATAAATGGGATGGACAATTGCCAACCTATATGATGGGAAAAGACAATGGTATTATCTTAAATGTTAATAAATAAGAGTTTTGTATTTCTATTTGTCATTTCGACAAAGTGCGGTACGAATGCCGAGAAATCTTATATTGAAGAGAAATAATAAAAAAGCGCACTGCAAAGTGCGCTTTTTATAGTATTACAATATTCTTTTTGCTTTTACAAAACGTTTTTTATAATAGTTTTCGTCCATAGAAGAGATGATGACACCTCTTGAACTTGAAGCATGTATAAAGCGAACGACCCCTTTGCTGTTTTCAGTGACCATTCCTACATGGTTGATTTTGTAGTGTTTTCCTGTACTAAAAAAGACTAAATCTCCTTTTTTAGTTTTGCTGAGTGCTATTTTTTTTCCTTCTTGTGACATAGCAGTAGAAACACGAGGGAGAATAATCTGTTCTTTTTTGTAAACTGTATAAATGAGGCCCGAACAGTCCATTCCTTTTGTAGATGTACCTCCATATTTGTATCTTGTTCCAAGATAGGTTTTGGCATTAGCGACAATTTGCTCCTGCTTACTTTTTGGTTTTACTTGATGTTTGTGATACGTATTTGCTTTATAAGTTTTTGTTTTATAAGTTTTTGCTTTATAAGTTTTTGTAGTTTTACAAGCGGTAAGTCCTAGCAGTAAAAAAGTAATTATAATATAATTTTTCATAAAAAATGATATAAAAAAAAGCAACTCCGAAAAGTTGCTTAGTAGTATTATTTACATATGTTATTCTGGTTTTTGTTCCAAAATATCAAAGAATTGATCAAGTTTAGGTAATATCACAATACGTGTACGTCTGTTTGTAGCACGTCCTTTTGGTGTGTTATTAGATTCTAAAGGAACATATTCGCTACGTCCAGCGGCTATCAATCTGCTTGGGCTTACACCAAAGTCATTTTGAAGTACACGTACCACAGCTGTTGCACGCATTACACTAAGATCCCAATTGTCTTTTATACACGCTTTTTTTACGGGTACATTATCTGTATAACCTTCTACTTGTACTTCCATTTCTGGTTTAGATTGTACTACTGTAGCTACTTTTCCTAATACAGCTTTTGCTTTTTGAGAAACTGAAGCGCTACCACTTCTAAATAGTAATTTATCTGCAATAGAAATATAAACAACTGTTTTTTCTACATCTATTTGGATATCTTCATCTTGCATACCATTGGTTAATACTTTTTTCAACTGAAAGGCAATAGCAAGGTTTAATGAATCTTTGCGTGTCATAGCAGCACGAATACCATTGATGTATTTGTCTTTTTCTGATAGTTGTGAAATTACATCTTTAATGTTTGCAGAAGCAGATTGCGATAAATTGGTTAAATTCTCTACTTGATTCAACACCTGTTTATTGTTGTCTTGTAAAAATTTCACTTGCTCTTTCAGAGATTGCGTTTGGCTATCACAATTAGATGCTTGTGTAGCATTTTTTTCTTTTTCAAGCAAACATTGTGTAAGGTTTGCTTTTGTGTTTGTAAGCTGTTCTTTCGTGGCGCTAAGCTCGTCTTGTACAGTAGTGAATTGTTTTTTTGATACACAAGAACTTAGTCCTAAGATGCTCAATGCAAGTATTACAATTTTTTTCATAATTGGATTTTTATTTTATTTTTAGCAAAATTACAAATTTAAGAACAGTAAATACTTAAAAAAAGTATAAATTTTTTTTAAAATTTAAAATTGTTAGCCAATTCAAAAGTATTAGCTTTGCAATACCCTTAAAAATTATTACTAATGAGACGTATTTTTATTCTATTTTTTACTTTTACTTTATTTTATTCTTGCCAGCAAAAAGAACAAGCTATTGTATTAGCAGGTAATGCTTTAGGTACTACTTTTCATATTAAATATTTTGACGAAAACAATTTGAATAAAGCGATAGACAGTACCATTAATGCTGTAAATGCATCATTATCTACTTATCATAAAAATTCATTAATAACACGTATTAATAGTGGGGATTCTACTGTTGTTGATCAAATGTTTGAAGATGTTTTTAATATTTCAAAAAAAGTATATCAAGAATCGGATGGCTATTTTGACCCAACAGTTGGTGTTTTGGTTAATGCTTGGGGGTTTGGACCTGAACACGAATTGAATCATCTTGATGGTACTACTATAGATAGCTTGATGCAGTATGTAGGTTTTTATAAAGTGAAATTAAAAAATCATCATATTATTAAGCAAAATAAAAATATTTATCTCGATTTTAATGCCGATGCCAAAGGATACGCTATTGATCGTATTGGTGCACTTTTTGACTCACGAGGAATTCAAAATTATATTATTGAGTTGGGAGGTGAAATTCTTGCTAAAGGTATAAATTTAGCAAATGATAGCAAATGGACAGTCGCCATTGATAATCCTATTCAAAATGACGCAAAAAAATATGTCACGCAAGTGTATTTAAAAGATGAGGCAATGGCAACTTCTGGAAATTATAGAAAATTTAAAATAGATAAAACTACAGGAAATAAATATGTACATACTATAAATGCTATAACAGGATATGCGCAGCAAACCGATGTGCTTAGCTCCTCTGTAATAGTCTCCGATTGTGCTACTGCAGATGCTTATGCGACCACATTTATGGCAATGGGGTTTTCGCGTTCAAAAGCTTTTCTAAAAAAACACCCAGAGATTTCAGCTTATCTTATTTATACCGAAAACAATAAGACCAAGATATTTGCTACTGATGGTTTTAAGCAAAGAATGTTATAATTTGTCTCCAAAATTCCTTATTTTAGCATTTTAAAAATATATTTTATGGATAAGTTTATTACAGATTTTGTTTCTTATTTGCCTTTGGTGTTAGTCATTATTGTACCTGCAGTTTTAGTAGGTTTGTTGGGCTATAAGTATTTAGAAAAATATATACATACCGAAGAGAATAAACGTATGTTTTTATTGCATAAAGAGTTGCAAAAACAGTCCTTGCCCTTGCGACTGCAAGCTTATGAACGTTTAACGTTGTTTTTGGAACGTATCAAACCCAATCAATTATTACTGCGTATTTCTCCAACAGGTAATGAAAAATCAATCTATGAACACGCATTGATTCAAGCTATAACCGATGAATTTGAGCATAATATTACACAACAAATTTATATTACTAAAGAAACGTGGAATGTTATTATTACTGCTAAAAATAGCACAATGCAGCTTATTCGTGTTGCTTCAAATAATGAGTCCGTAGCAGATACACAACAAATGCGTGAATTTATTCTCAAAGCTTTGTTAGAGCGAGAAGCGCCTTCAAATGTAGCGTTAGAATATATTAAGGCAGAGGTCGCTAAGGTATTTAAATAATATAATTTACTCTGTTTCTATTGTAAATAATTATCACTAATAATCAAATTCATATAATTGAATTGAAACTTTTTCATCTTCATTTGAAGTTCTTCTAAATATAACAGCACTTCGATTGTAGCTTTATTTTTCAACTTATACATCAGGTAATTAATTTCCTTTCCTTCTGTATTTTTAATGCTTAAATTTGTATTAAATTCTTTTTCATTAAATTTATTCAACATAAAATCTTTTCCTACTATCGTTTTGTTTTCTTTATAAAATATGTCTATTTTTTCTTTCAAAGCTAAACCTCTTTTCGAAAATTTAGCGCCATTGAATAATATTTTGGTATAGAAATCTGTGTCTGATAATAAATCAAAATTGCTTCCATTTAAATAGTCACAATTCGATTCTTTTTTAAGATTTTCTATAAACAGATTCAAATCGTTACTATTTTTACTAATACGCTCAGTTTTGTTTTTTAAATCCTTGTATTTTTCGGGTTTATCAGTATTTAATTGTTCAATTTTCTTGAGCTTTAAGGCAATTGTTTTTTGATATTTACTTTTTGTTTTATGGTAGCGTTGAATTCTTTTTTGATTGGTAACAACCTCTTGTTCTGTAATCTTATTTCCACAAGAAAATAAGGTAAATGTTAAAAATAACGTGATTGTAATTTGATTTTTCATTTTTTTTATGGCATAAATCGTTTGGGATCTTCTTTTTCTTTTTTTCTCGCTTCGCGTTTTAACCTTTCAACCGCTTCTTTATTCATTGCGTCTTCATCAGAAACATCTTTTATCTTTATTTCATCTGTCGAATTAATGGTTCGTTTTTTATCTTTAAATTTTGAAATTAGCGAAACTAATAAAGTTAAAGATAATAGTCCCCAAACTATTCCAACCAATAGATCTGAAATAGATTTCCCTTTTTCGTTCTCTTTTTTTAGATTTTCATTTGGGTTAGCAGAAACTATTTTAGGGTTTTCTTTTAAGTAAAAAAGTTTTAGCTTATTAGTATTTGGTAGTTCATTTAGCGTTATTTTTCCAGAAAACACTTCATCATTGAGTTTAAAAGAATAATCAAATTTATAAAGTTTTATAACTTTAGCAATAGCTGTTACAGTATAGTTATTTGATAAATCTGCATTGACAAAAGTATTGTCATTGATCATTTTTGTTAAATTATTTATCTTTTGTTTATCACCTCCATTTGCATAATCTGTTACACAGGATTTTGCAAGGACAAAAAACAAAATCATAAAAGCAATCTTATAAAGCGTGAATTTTAAATTTACTAGCATTTTCATTGTTTTAATTTCTAACCGCTTGATTCAATACTAAATCTAAGTACAGATTTACTTTTTGTTTCAACTCTTTTCTAGGACTTATAAAATCTAAGAAACCATGTTCTAGCACAAACTCAGCACTTTGAAAACCTTCGGGAAGATCTTTTCCTGTAGTTTCTTTAACAACACGAGGTCCTGCAAAAGCAATTAGCGCTCCTGGTTCAGAGATGTTAATATCTCCTAGCATTGCAAAAGAAGCAGTTGTTCCTCCAGTGGTAGGATCTGTAGCAAGTGCGACATACGGGATTTTTGCTTCGGCAAGTTGTGCCAGTTTTGCTGAGGTTTTAGCAAGTTGCATCAGTGAAATAGCAGCTTCCATCATTCGTGCTCCACCAGATTTTGAAATCATCATAAATGGAATACGGTGCTTGAGTGAATAATCAATAGCTCGTGCTATTTTTTCGCCAACGACACTTCCCATAGAGCCTCCAATAAATTTAAAATCCATAGCTGCTATAACCAAGTCTTTACCCAAAGATTTTCCTACGGCTGTTCGTACAGCATCTTTAAGCCCTGTCTTTTTTTGTGTAGCTTTTAATCGGTCTTTGTAGGGTTTGGTATCTGTCCATTTTAATGGGTCTTTTGCAGTCATATTTGCATTTAACTCTTCAAAATCGCCATCAAACATAATATCAAAATATTCTTGACTTCCTACTCGCATATGATAGCCATCTTCAGGACTTACATAGAGGTTTTCTTTGAGTTCATCTGCATCTACTATTTTTCCAGATGGTGTTTTATACCATAATCCTTCAGGTGTGTCTTTTTTTTCTTCTGTAGTGGTTTTTATACCTTTATCTTTTCTTTTAAACCAGTTTCCCATTTTTATTAATTTTGGTTGTTTTTTTATAATGTATTGACATTGTTTAAGTCTTCAAAAGCTTTGGTTAGTCGTGCTTTAAATGAAAGCTCTCCTGTTCTAAGCCATACTCTTGGGTCATATTTCTTTTTGTTTGGTTTATCAGCACCTTCAGGGTTTCCTATTTGTGCTTGTAGATAAGCTTCATTAGTTTTAAAATAATCACGTACACCTTCCATAAAGGCGTATTGTAAGTCGGTATCAATATTCATTTTGATAACACCATAACCTATCGCTTCGCGTATTTCTTCCAATGTAGAACCAGAGCCTCCATGAAAAACAAAATCTACAGGGTTTGCTTTGGTATCATAGTGTTCTTGGACATATTCTTGTGAATTTTTGAGTATTTTTGGTGTAAGCTTGACATTTCCAGGCTTGTACACGCCGTGTACATTGCCAAAAGATGCTGCAATAGTAAATTTGTCACTTATTTTCATTAGTTCTTCATAAGCATAAGCAACTTCCTCTGGTTGTGTATAGAGTTTTGAGCTATCAACATCAGAATTATCTACCCCATCTTCTTCCCCACCAGTTATACCGAGCTCTATCTCTAAGGTCATATCTATTTTGCTCATTCGTGCTAGATATTTTTTACATATTGCGATATTTTCTTCAATAGGCTCTTCTGATAAATCAATCATATGTGAACTATATAATGGAATGCCGTGAGCTTTGTAGTATGCTTCTCCAGCATCGAGCAAACCATCTAACCAAGGTAATAATTTTTTTGCACAATGGTCTGTGTGCATTATCACAGGAATATCATATAGTTTTGCTAAATGATGTACATGTTGAGCGCCAGATATAGCGCCAGCTATAGCAGCTTGTTGGTTTTCGTTAGAAAGTCCTTTTCCTGCATTAAAAACGGCTCCACCGTTTGAAAATTGGATTATTACCGGAGCATTTAATGATTTTGCTGTTTCCATTACTGCATTCATTGTGTTTGTTCCAATTACATTAACTGCTGGCAATGCAAATCCTTTTGTTTTTGCATATTGAAATAATTCTTGAACGCCCTTGCCTGTTACGACACCACTTTTTATTGTACTCATTAGTTTCTGATTTAAGCTCCAAATTTAATGTTTTTTTAATTATTGTCCGAATAAATTAAGATACTTTTAATCAAGTTTTATGATTTATAAAGATACTTTTACATTAAATTAAGTTAGGCTTAAGTATTTAATCTTGTTGTGAATGACCCATAATTGTTTATTTTATAGTCTCTCAGCGAAGTGGAATGTAAATTAAAAAGGGTAATTAATACCAACATTAGTATTAAAACTGTCAATTCTAATACTTTTTGCCCAACGGTCACTTCCTGTTTTACTTGGGTCATAGGTTTTGTAACCAAAATCGGCACGTATAATAAATAAATCTCTAATATTGTATCGGAGTCCAAAACCAGTACCCAAAGCAATATCTTTTAATGAACTAATGCCTTGAAATTTTGCAGCTTCACCAAGGTTATCATTGGTCATCCAGATATTACCTGCATCTGCAAAAAAGGCGCCACTTAAATTTCCAAACATACCAAAACGGTATTCGATATTGAACTCTAGCTTCATATTGGCTTCATTAAAATCGAAAATCTGATCAGTCGTTCCAGGACCAAGCTTGTATGCTTCCCAAGCTCTGTTAAAACTTGTTCCTCCACCAAAATAACTCTTAGAAAAAGGGATATTTCCATTAGCATTACCTAATGGAAAGGCAACTCCACTAAAGAAGCGGAAAGCTACTACTTGTTTTGGTGTTAAAGCCCAATGCTTTCTGTATTCAAATTCACTTTTTATATAATGCGAAAATGGTATGCCTAATAACTCATATTGATTTGTTCCATTTTTGCTTCTTCCACTCACTGAAGATAGTATTTGAAGCATATTTCCAGCACCTTCTAGCTTGATTTTGAAGAATGAAAAATTGTTATCATTAATGTCTTCTTGATTGTTTTTGATAAACGAGATACTTGTGCCCAAAATAAGGTTGTTTTGAGTGAGTCGATTCTGACGTTCTTGAATGCTTTTGATACTATTGTAAGCTTTTATTTCAGCACTGTTTGTAGGCCAAGTTGGGTCATTGAGCGCCGTATCTATATAGGCAGTAGTTTGGTTAATGTCTAATTTGCCATCGCCATTAATAAAAGGTGCACTATTTGGATAGTTTACTGCTGTACTCGATAGACTTTCAAAAGTGTTTTGGTATATATGAAAAAACTGTTCTGGACGTATATTTTTTATATATTGTACATCGAGTGCGTTTAATACATAATTAGTAGCTTTTGATGCCCAACTGTATTGTATTGAAGTGTTAAAATCTTGCTTGTCTAATCCAATATTTTTTTGGTAGTTGATACCTGTAAATATTCTTGTTTTAGGAAACATATGAGAAGGAATCCATTTTTTGGTTTTTGTAAAAAATAAAATTCGTGGAATATTTAATGCCAGATTACCTCCAACTTCCAATACATTGAAAAAAGGATCATTTTCACTTCTGTCTATACTTGAACTTACCGTAGTAGAAACCCCAAAAGTAAGCGTTTCTGCTCCTTTGAAAATATTACGATTGCTAAAATTTAATAAGCCAGAAAGTCCTGCGTTTTTTAAGTTTGAGTTAATGATTTCTGTTTCAAAGCCTAGTTTAAAAGGTTTGTCGGGTGTTAAATAAATATTGACATCGAGAAGGTTTGTTGTGTCATTTTTTACAGGAACATAATTAATACTAATGGTTTTAAAATTATTAAGACGATATAGCTGATCGTAAGTAATGCGTTTCTCTTGTTCTTTAAATATTTGGTTGTTTTTTATAGTTATTAAATTCGCTAAAGCTTTTGGTTTGTAATTGAGTTTATTGTGAGCATAAAAATTTACGCCTTGATAATTTGCCTTTTTAAAATATGTTTGCTTTGCTTGTTTGTAAGTATGATCAGTATAAATATTAATACTATTTATTTTTGAAATTTCAAAAGGTTCAGTTTGTATTGTTCCATTCTTTTTTACAGGTTTGTTTTGAATTTTCATCTGTAACGTTAAATGATGAAACTGATCTATAGAGTCTCCTTCGAATTTGATGTACTCTGGTAAAAATTGATAGATACCATTATTACTAAAAATGTTGGCTAGTCGAGCACGTTCTTTTTCCAAATCATACCGACTGTATTTTTTGTTGGTTTTAATATAACTATTATCACCATTTTGCTCATATAAAGAATCTAAAACTGGTGATTGTACTATTTTTGAAAAAGCATTGATTGTGTATGCTTTTTTGGTAGTTACACTATAGATTACTTTCCCTTTTTTATGACCAAGTGTGTCAATTTTATAATTTACATCACTATTGAAGAAGCCTTTGTTAAAGTATATTTTTTTTAAACGTTTTGTAGTTTTTAAAGCTTTCTTTTTACTAATAATCACTGGAGGCTCTCCATTGTTTTTTAAAAATTTGCTCAACCCTTTATTTAGCGGCTTGCCATTTTCATCAACTTTAGCACTATTGTATAAATGAAGATAAAAAGGAAAGCTTCCCATAAATTTTTGATTGGGTTTTTGGGCAATATTTGCATAAATAGTATCATTTTTAATAGGTTTACCATTGACAAAAACTTCGTTTTTTGTTAAGAGTAGTTTGTTATTAGGAACACGCTTAGTTGCATTACATGCAAGGAATATAGTGCTAAATCCTAATAAAACTATTATTTTTGTAAAAAATCTATTCATACCATGTGCTAAAAAGCAAATTTAAGTTAAATCTATGTTATCTAAAAATCAAATCAAACTAATAACGCAATTAAAAAATAAAAAGTATCGTAATGAGCAGCAACTTTTTGTTGTAGAGGGGGTTAAAAGTGTTCAGGAGTTTTTGTCAGCAAAGTATTTTGAATGTCATCAATTATACACTACAAAAACCGAATTATTTGCCATTTCTGATGATTTGATGACAGCTATTACTCCAAAAGAGCTGCAGCGCATCAGTAATTTAAAACAACCCAATACTTGCCTTGCAGTATTTAAAAATCCTGAATCTCAAAATTTCACTAAAAACAAAGGACTTTCATTAGTCCTTGATGGTATAGCAGACCCAGGGAATCTGGGCACAATTATTAGGCTTTGTGATTGGTTTGGAATAGAAACGCTTTACTGTAGTGAAGATACAGTAGATTGCTATAATCCAAAGGTTATACAAGCAACTATGGGTTCGTTGAATCGTGTAAATGTGGTTTATATAAATATAATAGAATTACTAAAAAATGAAGAAGCGCTAATTTATGGCGCCTTTATGGATGGTAAAAATGTATATAAAACCGCATTAGATAAAACCTCTTTTTTAGTCATAGGCAATGAAGCAAATGGTATTTCTGCTGAAATAGAAAGTCTTATTACTTCTCGAATAAGTATTCCCAAATTTGGAACTAAAAAGCAAACAGAGAGTTTGAATGCAGCCATTGCAACGGGTATTTTGTTAAGTGAGTTTTACCGTGCTTAATTATATAATGGATTATACAATAATAAGTGCTATATTTACGTTTAAAAATAAAAAATCTGTGAAAAAACTATTACTATTAGCATTTTTTATAACATTTGCAGCACATGCGCAGCATGAAGCAGACAATTGGTTTTTTGGTGCTCATGCAGGTTTAGATTTTAATACTGGAGCTCCAGTTATACTATCTGGAGGACAGCTAGATACCTACGAGGGGTGTTCAACCATATCAGATAGGTATGGAAATTTACTTTTTTATACTGATGGCATTACGGTTTATAATAGAAACCATGATGTAATGCAAAATGGAACAGGTTTAAAAGGCGATCCTTCGAGTACACAATCTGCAGTTATAGTGCCTAAGCCTGCTGTTCCAGGTGTGTATTATATTTTTACTGTTGCTGCATTTGCAGATGATCCAGGCTTACAATATTCTGTTGTAGACATGGCATTAGATGGTGGATTAGGCGGAGTGATTTCCTCTCAAAAAAACATACAATTAGTTGCAAAAACACACGAAAAAATAACAGCCGTAGAGCATGCTGATGGAAATTCACTTTGGGTAATTACCTACAAACCGGCTTCATTTTATGCTTTTAAGGTTAGTGCAGCAGGAGTAGATACTACGCCAGTAGTTTCTTCTGCAGGAATTTATAATACTACCAATGAATACCCATATCACGGTTATTTAAAGGCTTCACCAGATGGTTCACTACTTGCTTGCGCACATCAAGCCGATCAAAAATTTCTGCTCTATGATTTTAATAATACCAATGGAGTAGTCAGCAATATGCGTAATCTTATCTTGGAACCAGATTATGGACCTTATGGTGTAGAATTTTCCAAGAGTGGCGAACGGCTTTATACAGCTGCTACATTACGAGTTAATACGCAATCTACAACTTACACTTCACATCTTTATCAATTTGATATTACTGCAGCAAATATTTCAGGTTCTAGACAACTCATTAGCACTAATACGGTATATCGTGGTGCCTTGCAATTGGCGTCTGATGGCAAAATTTACCATGCCTTATCCAAAGATTATGAAGATCGTACTACTGCTAGTTTAGGCGTAATCAATAATCCTGATTTACTAGGTGCAGCCGCCTGTAATTATCAACATGCCGTTGTAAGTTTGGGAGCTGGAAGGTCTAAACAAGGTTTGCCACCTTTTATTACTTCCTATTTTAATGCCGATATTCGTTTTGAGAATATTTGTGTGGGAGATGCTACCCATTTTTGGATTAATACGGTAGAAAATATAGACAGTATCTCTTGGGATTTTGGTGATGGTTCTGCTGTAAGTACTATTGAACCATTGCATACTTATGGTGTTGGAGGAACATATACAGTTACGGCTACCGTAATGGTTGCTGGTGCAGCTCATGTTTATACCAAAGATGTATTTATCTCGGATATTCCAGTAGCAACCCAACCCAACGATTTGGATGCTTGTGGAAATGGTGACGGTACTGCTGACTTTGATTTGACTCAACAAGACAATGATATTCTAGCAGGACAAACCAATCTCGTAGTGTATTATTATGAAAATATGGTAGATGCCAATAATAATGAACACGCTTTAGAATCACCTTATGTTGGTGTAGAAGGGCAAGTAGTTTTTGCAGGTTTAACCAATGAATACGGTTGTTCTGATATTACTTCTTTTGCTTTGCATATTCTCCCAACACCAGACAGGAATCAACCAAATGATATAGAGAGTCTTGCCATAGATGGTGACCATGGTACTTTTGATTTTGATGTAACAACAACGCCAGAGGTACTCCTTGCGCAAGCAAATGTAGCTGTTTCGTATTACCAATCATATCAAGATGCGGAAACGGCTACCAATCCATTAGTGATGCCCTATACTAATAATACCAATCCGCAAACAATTTACGTGCGGTCGGAAAACACTATGTCAGGTTGTTTTATTATATTAGAGTTTCAAGTGTTTTTAAAATCTATTTTTCCGCCATTTTTTACTCCAAATGGAGACAATTATAATGAACTTTGGCGTTCAGTAGGTATCTTATTGCCTTTAGATACCAAAATTTATATCTATGATAGGTTTGGAAAACTCATTCATACCATGACAGGAGCAAGCGCAGGTTGGAATGGTAAATATGGTACAATACCGATGCCAGCAACCGATTATTGGTTTAAAGCCGTATTAAACAGTGGAAAAGAAGTTCACGGGCATTTTTCATTAATCAGGTAGTTTTTAGTTGCTATCATTTGGATTAATGATTATTTAATTATATTTGTAAAAAAAACAATATGAAAAAGTACTTATATATACTGTTCTTATTTCTAATAATACATGCATTTGCGCAGCAACCCAATGATTGTGTCAATGCCATTACAGTTTGTGGTAATGGAGACATCGCATTAGATGTTAATGGTATTGGAACCCAACAAGAGATTAACTCTTGTGGCAGTTCAGAAAATAATAGTCTTTGGATAAAAATAACCATTCAAACAAGTGGCACATTAGGATTTACATTGACACCACAAAGCTCGTCAATTTCAGAAGATTATGATTTTTGGGTCTTTGCAGCCAATGCTACTTGTGGCAATTTAGGAGCTCCGATACGTTGTTCAACAACCAATCCAAATGCTGCCAATCAAGGTAATAATCTCACCGGAATGGACGGAACAAGTTCAGACACTTCAGAAGGCCCGGGGGCTAATGGTAATTCCTTTGTGCATTGGCTTGATGTTATTGCAGGCGAACAATATTATATTTGTTTGGATAGACCGCATGGGCAAAGCGCTTTTAACTTAACTTGGACAGGAACAGCAACTTTAGTAGATGCTCCAGTAGCCAATGATATCCCCGATTTAAATCAATGTGATACGGATGGTGTGCAAGATGGTTTTATGATTTTTGACTTAACACAGCACCAAGCAACCTTAGTTGGTAGTCAAGTAAATGTTACGGTTAATTATTATACAAACATAACAGATGCTACTATTGGCTCAAACCCTATTCCAAACCCTACAAACTATACAAATACTGCAGCCATAGAGACAATCTACGTAACACTTAAAAGTACAGCAACAGATTGTACTGATATTGCCGAATTTGATATAGCCGTGCGCTCACCACAACTTGGTGATCCTGACGTTTTTGTCTATTGCGATGACCCTTTTGACGGTTTAGCACCGTTTGATCTAACCAGCCAAGATATTACTGTTATGAATGGTGCAACCAATCTTGTTGTTTCATATTATGATACTTCTTTGGTAGATGCAGAAGCAGGAACAGCCGTGGGTTTGATAGCAAACCCTACAAGTTATGTTAATACCTCAAATCCGCAAACCCTATGGGCACGCGCAGAAGAGGTTGGAACACCAACTTGTTATTCTGTTGTTGAATTTCAGATTTTAGTTTCAGAGTATCCAACAGCTACACAACCTGCTGACCCTTTAAATTCTTGTGATAATGGTGATGGAACTGCTACTTTTGATTTAACTCAAAAAACAGTAGAAATAGAAAATGGACAGGCTAATGTAAGCACAAGTTTTTATACGCAAGCAGGGCAACTTATAGACATACCAACAGCTTATACTGGAGTAGCGCAAACAATCACTGCACGTGTAACCAATGCTAATGACTGTTTTGTCACTACTACTTTTGATTTGATAGTGCTGCCATTGCCAAATACACCTGTAGCTTTAAATATTGAACAGTTTTCAATAGACGATATTGCATATTTTGATTTTACCAATCAGACAAACTATTTACTCAATGGACAAGCAGGAATTAGCATTTCGTATTACGAACAAATGGCTGATGCATTGACTGCCACAAATCCAATTACTTTTCCTTTTTTGAGTGCTACAAATCCACAAACAATTTATGTACGTGCTACAATTGATTTAACTGATTGTTACACTGTTAAAACATTTGAAGTGCGTGTTAAATCTATTTTTCCACCTTTCTTTACACCAAATGGTGATACTTATAATGATGCTTGGCAACCGATACAAAATGTAATGCCACCAAACTCGTGGATTTATATCTATGATAGATTTGGAAAAATGATTTATAAAATGCGACCTGTAGGAGCTTGGGATGGTACATATAATAATCAAAAACTACCAGCCTCAGATTTCTGGTTTCATGCTATACAACCAGATGGGAGAGAGGCTCGTGGGCATTTTGCTTTGAAACGTTAGTTTTATTAATGTATTTTCAGTAAGTTTGAGCAATGAAAAGGCTTGAACTAATTCTATTATTATGCATAAATTTTTCGTTGTTTGCACAACGTGAAACCGCTATTTGGCATTTTGGTAATCAGGCTGCTTTAGATTTTAACAGTGGAACTCCCGTGCCCATTTTAGCGAGTGCTATAAATACCATCGAAGGATGCTCTACTATTTCAAATGCTGATGGAAACCTCTTGTTTTATACCGATGGTTCAACTATTTATAATCGTGATAATGCCATTATGCAAAATGGTAGTGGACTCCTCGGAAATGCTTCAAGTACATGCTCTTCGATAGTTATTCCATATCCGCAACACGAGAATAAATACTATGTTTTTACGGTACATACAAGTGATTATTTCTATAGTACATCGCGAGGCTTAAATTATTCTATTGTAGATATGTCACTAGATGGAGGGCTTGGTGGAGTTATGGCAAGTAGTAAAAACACCAATCTATTACCAATTACTTCTGAAAAGCTCACCGCGACACGAACCGCAGATGGTCAAGGGTATTGGATTATCACCCATTTTGAAAATAAATTTTATACCTATATGCTTACTGATAGCGGTTTGTCAAGCCCTGTTGTAAGTGAAATAGCTCCTTTTATCGAATTGATAAATACTACTATCTACAATACAGATGTTGTCAATATGCGTGGCTATATTAAGATTAATTTACAAGGTAATAAGCTTGCAGTAGCCCATTTTTCAGATAATAAAACAGCAGAATTTAATGGTATAACAGACACCAATCAAGCACGAGCACAGGCTTATGCACGAGGTGGAAAGCTCCTTGTTTATGATTTTGATAATAGCACCGGTGTGGTTTCTAACGGCTTGGATTTAGAAATAAATGATGCCAGTCCTTATGGTATTGAATTCTCTCCAAATGGACGTTTTCTTTATGTAGAACTTGATTATATGATTGCTGACCCCATTCCTTTTGTGCATTTAGTGCGTGTAGATGCTGGTGAGGTGGTACAATTTGATATGTTAAGTGCTGATATTGTAAATTCGCGTGTTGTAATTTTTGATGCAGATACAACCGATCAGGTACAGATGCGTGGCGCTTTGCAACTTGCTTATGATGGTAAGATTTACCATACACGCAATAGCTATGGCGCTTTGTCTGTTATTAATTCTCCTGATGTATTAGGCTTGGATGCAGACTATGAGCATGCTACCATTGATTTAGGAGGCAAATCACCCAATTGGGGATTGCCCATTTTTATACAATCATATTTTTCGCCAACACCAATAGATTATCACGATATTTTGACTATTCCACAAGGTTTTTCACCTAATAATGACAATTTGAATGATGTCTTTCATATTGTAAATCTAAGAACTGTTTTTCCTGATTTTTCGATTAAAATATTCAATCGCTATGGAACAGTTGTATATCAAGGTGATGCTACTATTCCAGATTGGAATGGTTCCACTTCTAATGGTAAGCTATTGCCATCAAGTACTTATTTTTATGTTATCAAACTGCACGACTTAAATGATAGTCTAATTAATGGTTGGGTTTATTTGAATAATTAGTCATAAAATTAATACCAATTTTCTTATTCTATTTTTTGTCATTCCGACAGCGTGAGGAACGAGCAACGAGGAATCTGCTGAACTTACCTTCAATCATAAATCAAATATTTATTACGTGTTTTCTTAAAAGTTTCTAAGCCTTTTTGCCAACTTGCTTTTATTTGCTCTAAAGAATCCCCAGCTTTTATTTGTTCTTGCAATTGGCTATTTCCTGCTAATCGATTAAAGAATTTATTAAAAAATGTAGCTTTATCTGAACTGATTTTATACGCATTAATTAAATAATTAAAATCAAGATAATCTAAATAGTCACGATTACGTAAATCTAAACCTTGACATGCTTTTCCCTTAAATTTAGGATATTTGGCACCTTCATTGGATTGAGGTGTAAATTGAAATGGATACTTGTCTTTAGCTAAAAATGGAGCGCCAAAGATTTGAAATTGCATATTGGTACCACGCCCACAACTTATTGTTGTACCTTCAAAGAGACATAAACTAGGGTAGAGGTTGATGGCTTTGGCATTAGGTAAATTAGGTGATGGCTTTATAGGAAGTTCATATTTTGTATCGTGTGTATAATGTTTTAAAGAAATTACAGTTAAGTCACATTTTTTAGGTGTTTTGAGCCAATTTTCGCCATTAATCATTTGTGCATATTCACCGATGGTCATACCATAAACAATAGGAACAGGATGCATGCCTACAAAAGATTGTTGGGAGTTTTCTAAAATAGGGCCGTCTATATAATGTCCGTTTGGATTGGGTCTGTCCAATACAATCAGAGGAATATTTTGTTCTGCACATGCTTGCATTACATAATGCAACGTAGAAATATACGTGTAAAAACGCACCCCTACATCCTGAATGTCAAAGACTACAATATCTATACCTTTTAGTTGTGCTGCTGTTGGTTTTTTATTCTTTCCATACAGTGAGATAAGTGGTAATCCTGTTTTTTTGTCGTTACCATTGACTACATGCTCGCCAGCATCTGCTTTGCCTCTAAATCCATGTTCTGGGCTAAAAACAGTTTTGAGGACTATTTTTTTGCTAATTAATGTATCAACGAGATGCGTAAAGCCATTTTTATTCTGAATAATAGAAGTTTGATTGGCAACAATAGCCACGTTTTTACCTTGTAACAGTGGAAGATAATTTGCTAATTGATTGGCGCCAGTTATGATTTTTTCTTGTGTTTTTTGAGGTTTTATCGTGTCTATTTTCTTTATTTTATTGGCACATGAAATGAAGTGTATTAAAATAAGGAAAAGAAAAACTATTTGTGTATTTTTGAGCTTAATTTTTTGCATTATTATATTGAATTACGAATTATTTATAGCGAAACGAATTATTACTACTAAAGTCTATAAAAGTAGTATATCTAAACCAATAATCAAAATTGCAATTATTGCAGTAGCTTTGGGTTTGATAACAATGTTGCTTTCATTGGCTATTGGTGTTGGAATGCAGCGCCGTATTCGTGAAAAAGTTTCGGCATTTTCAGGGCATATTATTATTAGTGTTTTTGACGCTAATAAATCTGA
Organism: Flavobacteriaceae bacterium; assembly: GCA_027073495.1. Taxonomy (GTDB): domain Bacteria; phylum Bacteroidota; class Bacteroidia; order Flavobacteriales; family Flavobacteriaceae; genus JALSVQ01. The sequence goes on from JALSVQ010000028.1 coordinate 19,361, forward strand.
AATCACCCTAAAATCATTACAAAAAAATCAAGATTTTTATCCCAATTTCAATGCCGTTTCTGGTGTAAAAAAAGTACAAGTTTATGCTACCAAAGCAGGGATTATCCGTACAGAAAAAGATTTTGAAGGGATTATTTTTAAAGGTGTTGACGCTGATTATGATTGGACGCTGTTTCAATCGTATTTAGTTAAAGGGAGATTGCCCGATTTGACAACAACCAAAAGGAGCAAAGAAATGTTAATCTCACAAACCATTGCAGATCGCCTTGGCTTAACTATTGGAAGTAGGTTTAATACCTTCTTCTTTGATGAATCGGGCAAAAATAAAGCACGAAATTTTACTGTAGTTGGATTGTACAAAACAGCATTTGATGAGTTTGATAAAGCTTATATTATTGGTGATATTCGTCATATTCAAAAATTAAATCACTGGAAAGCGGACCAAGTAGGCGGTTTTGAAGTGCTTTTAGATGATTTTGATACCATAGATGAAAAAGGAAAAGAAATTTATTCCGAAACATTCTCAACACTCAATACACGAACAATTAAAGAAAAATATGCCGATATTTTTGAATGGTTAAAACTTTTTGATACCAATATCGCTATGATTATCATTATTATGATTTTTGTGGCAGCTATCAATATGATTACTGCGCTGTTGGTATTAATTTTGGAACGTACACAAATGATTGGTATGCTCAAAGCTATGGGAGCGAGTGATTTGAGTATTCGTAAAGTGTTTTTGTATAATGCAGCCTATATCTTGTTCAAAGGGTTACTTTGGGGTAATGCTATTGGTATGGCTTTAATAGGTATTCAATATTATTTTCAGCCACTAAAACTTGATGCAAAAACATACTATGTTGATCATGTGCCGGTGAGTATTGATTTTAGCACAATAGTATCTCTTAATATAGGCGTGTTGCTACTTTGTTTATTAATTTTGATAATTCCATCTATCGTTATCGCCAAAATTAGCCCTGTTAAAGCGATTAAATTCGATTAATTAATATGCAAAATATTCGAAATATTGCCGTCTTTGCCCATGTAGATGCAGGAAAAACCAGTGTCACAGAACAATTATTATTTCATTCTAAAACCATACGCAAACTGGGAAGTGTTGCTAATGGCGATACACAGACAGATACCTTGGAAGTAGAAAAACAACGTGGAATTACTGTACATTCGAGTGTTTTAAGCTTTTTTTGGAAAAACACTAAGATTAATTTAATAGACACACCAGGACATATTGATTTTAGTTCCGAAACGCAGAAAGCTTTTTTGGCAATTGATGCTGCAATTGTTATTGTTTCTGCCGTAGAAGGTATTCAAGCGCAAACAGAACATTTAATCAATCTGCTTCGCGAAGCTAAAAAACCATTCTTAATTTTCATTAATAAAATAGACCGTGTTGGAGCCGATATCTTTGCTATAATTGATGAGTTGGAAAATGATTTACATTTACCTACTTTCTTAATGCATGCTATAGAAAACGAAGCTACAAATGAAGTCAGTATTCAGCAAAATTGGTCACAAGAAACAGTCTTAGACCATTTGCTTGTAGAAAAAATAGTAGCACAAGATGATGAACTATTAGCTGCTTTTTTCGAAGCGAAAACATTACCTTTTGATACGTTAGATAAGACATTAGCTGCGCTTACAAAAGAACACGTGTTAACGCCTGTTTATATTGGTTCTGCCAAATATGCTTTGGGTATAACTACACTTTTAGATGGTATAGCAAACTATTTACCGCCACCAGCTATTACAAGTAATGAATTATCAGGAATTATATTTAAAACATATCATCTTAAAGATGGAAAATGGTTGGCAGTTCGTTTGTTTTCGGGACTAATAAAAACACGAACACGTATTCATAATGCTTCACAAGATATTGTAGAAAAAGTGGCTTTTATTAAATCGATTGATTTGAATAATGCAAAAATTAGAGATGAGATTCAAGCAGGAGAAATTGCATTAATTAAAGGTTTGGAGCAAGCAAAACCAGGAGATTATATTGGTGCTCAAACAAATGAATTACACTTTAGAAGTTTGTCCAAACCATTGTTGAGTGTACAAATTATTCCTGATAGCGCTTCGGAAACAACACGCTTAGTAGACGCTTTAACGATACTTAATAATGAAGACCCTGATTTGGCTTTTTATTACCTAAAAGAAGAACAGGAATTTCATATCAAAATTCATGGTGAAATTCAAAAAGAAATACTGCAAAGCATGTTGTTGAGTAGATTCAATTTGGCTGTTACTTTTTCTAAGCCAACTGTTATTTATAAAGAAACGCCAACCATAGCTAGCGAAGGATTTGTTCGGTACTGGATGCCAAAACCGTGTTGGGCTATTATGACTTTCAAAATAGAGCCTCTAGAAACAGGAATGGGCGTTCAGTATCAATCTATAGTTGGTGTAAACGATGTGAAAAGACAATACCAAAATGATGTGCAAAAAATGATACCAAAAGCACTGCAACAAGGCGTGTTGGGATGGGAGGTTGATGATTTGAGTATCACTTTAATACAAGGCGAAGATCACGAAATACATACCAAAAGTAATGATTTTGCAATAGCAACACCAATGGGAATAATGGATGGTCTTACCAAATCAAAAAACACCCTTTTAGAACCAATTTTAAGCTTTAAGATAAAAACTACTCACACTTTTATCGGTGCGATACAAAGCGAATTAGTACGTTTGAGAGCAAAAATAGTGTTGTCTGAAGCTCAAGGTGATAAAGTGATTATCAGAGGCGAAATACCCTTGGCAACTTCTTTAGATTTTCCTATCAAACTCAATGCTTTAACTAGTGGGAAGGCAAAATTAACACTTCAATTTTTAAACTATCAAAAGTGCGATATCGCTTTAGGAAAAACAAGAGAATACAAAGGTATAAGTCCACTGGATACTGCCAAATATATTCTCAAAGCACGAAAAGCTTTGAGTTAATAATTGTTGCTTATTAATTATAATAATTTCAATTTTATAACAGCATTACAATAAAGTTTGTACTTTTGTACTGTTTTTTGGAAAACAACATACATTTAAAAAGAAGTATATGAAATACGCAGCAAATATATTAGAAACTATTGGAAACACGCCTTTGGTAAAGTTAAACAAAATAGTAGCATCTGTAGATGCATTAGTTTTGGCTAAAATGGAAACGTTCAATCCAGGAAATTCTACAAAAGATAGAATGGCACTAAAAATGATTGAAGATGCCGAAGCGCAAGGTTTGCTAAAACCAGGAGGTACTATTATAGAAGGTACTTCTGGAAATACAGGAATGGGCTTGGCACTTGCTGCAATAGTCAAAGGCTATAAATGTATTTTTGTCTTGGCAGACAAACAGTCTAAAGAAAAAGCCGATATTCTGAAAGGTGTAGGAGCAGAGGTTGTTATCTGTCCTACAGCAGTAGAACCAGAAGATCCCCGTTCTTATTATTCTGTTTCCAAAAGATTAGCAGCAGAAACGCCCAATTCGTGGTATGTTAATCAATATGATAATCCGTCAAATGCACAAGCACATTATGAATCTACAGGCCCAGAAATTTGGAAACAAACCGATGGAAAAATTACACATTTTGTTGTGGGAGTAGGTACAGGAGGCACAATAAGTGGCGTAGGAAAATACCTTAAAGAACAAAATCCGAATATTAAAATTTGGGGAATTGATACCTATGGTTCTGTTTTTAAAAAATATCATGAAACGGGTATTTTTGATGAAAACGAAATTTACCCGTACGTAACCGAAGGGATTGGCGAAGATATGTTGCCTAAAAATGTAAATTTTGATATTATAGATGGTTTTGAAAAAGTAACCGATAAAGATGCTGCAATTTATCAACGAAAATTGGCCAAAGAAGAAGGGCTTTTTCTTGGGAACTCTGCAGGTTCAGCTATAAAAGGGCTTTTGCAGTTGCAAGCTCATTTTACAAAAGATGATGTAGTTGTTGTGCTATTTCACGATCACGGAACACGCTACATTGGTAAAATGTTTAATGATGAATGGATGAAAAAAATGGGGTATTTAGAGTAACTATTTCTTAAGAACTTAAAGAAGATTGTGGTAAATAATTAACTATCAGTTTATTGTGTGTTTTTTAGGCGTTGCATACTTAACATGTTATTTATAGAAGCAAGCTTTAATAATAAAGAATTACTTTGTTCTTTTTTTAATTAAATAGCTTGTTAATTAATAAAAAATGATTAATTTTGCAACCTTATAATAAAATAAATATAATAATTATGAATCATTACGAAACTGTTTTCATTTTGAATCCCATTTTATCTGAAGATCAGATAAAGGAAACAGTTAAAAAGTTTGAAGATTTTTTAACTTCCAAAGGAGCAAAAATGATTAACAAAGAAAACTGGGGCTTGAAAAAGCTTGCTTACAAAATCCAACACAAAAAAAGTGGATTTTATCATTTGTTTGAATTTGAAGCTGCTGGAGAAATTGTAGCACCATTCGAATTAGAATTTAGAAGAGACGAGTCTGTGATGCGTTACTTAACTGTAAAATTAGACAAGCACGCAATTGCTTGGGCAGAAAAAAGACGTAAACGTGTAAAAGAAAACGCTAAAAAATAATTAAGATGGCAGGATTTGGAAATAAAGGTGGCGATGTAAAATATCTTACTCCACTAAATATAGAAACAAAAGATAGAAAAAAATATTGTAGATTTAAAAAATCAGGCATCAAATATATTGATTATAAAGATGCGGATTTCTTAATCTATTTGGTTAACGAACAAGGTAAAATTTTGCCAAGAAGACTTACAGGAACTTCTTTGAAATATCAAAGAAAAGTTGCTCAAGCTATTAAAAGAGCACGTCACTTAGCTTTATTACCATATGTAACTGATTTATTAAAATAAAAAAAAGGGATTATGGAAGTAATATTGAAAAAAGACGTAGAAAATTTAGGTTTTAAAGACGATTTAGTAAAAGTAAAAAATGGTTACGGTCGTAACTTTTTAATTCCTCAAGGCTATGCAAGTTTAGCAACTGTTTCTGCAAAGAAAGTATTGGCAGAAACATTGAAACAACGTGCGTACAAAGAGCAAAAAGAAGTAGAAGATGCAAATAAAGTAGCTAAAAAATTAGTTGCATTAGAACTAAAAATAGCTTCAAAATCTGGAGAAGCAGGAAAACTATTTGGTTCTGTAAATAACGCTAATGTTGCAGAAGCTTTAGAAGCAGCAGGACATCCAATAGAACGTAAGTTTATAACAGTAGTAGGAGGAAGTGTGAAACGTATTGGAAAATACGATGCAAAAGTACGTCTTCATAGAACAGTTATTATAGATTTGCCTTTTGAAGTTGTAGAAGAAAAAGCATAATCTTAAAATTATGTTAATAACTTAAAGTTATTGTTAAAAAAAAACCACTCGTTTCGAGTGGTTTTTTTTTTTTTAAACTACTTTTGCGACAGTTTAACTATTATTCATTAATCAATCAACAACAAAAAAAATGAAAAAATTTCAAATTGCATTTTTATTAACTATTTTTTCGTTCTTAGC
>JALSVQ010000029.1 GCA_027073495.1 Flavobacteriaceae bacterium
TGTATCATTAACCGCCAACACGTTTCACGTTGTAGTTTTCTTTTTTTAATATTTCGATAATTTTAGCTCTAAATTTTCCTTGAATAATGATTTCGCCATCTTTGACGCTACCGCCAACACCACATTTGGCTTTTAGGAGTTTAGCTAATGCTTTTAAGTCTTCATTTGAACCTTCAAAACCTTTGATAACTGTAACCGTTTTTCCGCCACGTCCTTTATTTGAAAAATGAGCTTCAAGCCATTGCTTATCATTTGCTAATGTTTCATTACTAGCTTCATTATCAAAACTATAATCCGAATTGGTAGAAAATACCATGCCTCCTAAATCAGAAAAACTGGTATGTTTTTTACTTTTTTTCATGTGTGCTTTATTAATTTATTTTTTGCGCCATTGCTGTATCTTATAATACGTATAAACGGCATAAATACCCGTTGGAATACTTAGCAAAATCATCCCTTTACTACATAACGGACAGCTATCTTGAAATTTTAATGAAAACCCAAGCAAAGCAAGTGTCAGCAAAATATAGTTCATTGGTGTTGAATTGTTATACATCGCTAATTCTTATTTCATTAAACCTATTTCACGTAACCGCTGATTCAAAAAGTCTCCAGCAGTGATATCTTCATGTTGTTTTGGATGTGCTTCATCAAGACAAATATCAAGACAATTCAAAGGCATTTCACTTCTAGGATGCATAAAGAATGGTATGGAATAGCGTGGCTTGTCCCAATCTTCTTTAGGTGGATTAACCACACGATGTATGGTTGAACGCAATTTATTATTAGTCAAACGCTCTAACATATCGCCTACATTGATAACCAATTGCTCTGGAAGTGCAGTAACAGCAATCCATTCGCCTTGTTTATTTTGTACTTCCAAACCACTTGCCGAAGCACCCATAAGTAGCGTAATTAGATTGATATCTCCGTGTGCGCCAGCACGAACAGCACCTTTAGGCTCGCCAACTATCGGCGGATAATGAATTGGTCGTAGAATACTATTCCCATTGTGAATCCATTTGTCAAAATAAAACTCATCCAAACCTAAATATAAAGCGAGTGCTCTAAGCACATATTGTCCTGTTTTTTCAAGCTTACGGTATGCTTCCATACCCTTTTTGTTAAAACCTGGAACCTCATCACAATAGACATTGTCTGGATATTCCGATGCAATGGCATCTCCATCAGTTACTTCTTGCCCAAAATGCCAAAATTCTTTCAAATCACCTTCGGGTTTATCCTTGGCGTGCTCTTTTCCAAATGATGTATAACCGCGTTGACCGCTGTTATCATCTTCATATTTCAATTTGGTTTCTAATGGCAAATCGTAAAAAGTCTTGACTTCTTTATACAAATCTGCTACTAAATCATCATCGAGGAAATGCCCTTTAAGCGCTACAAAACCTATTGCTTCGTAAGCCTCTCCTAGCTGTTTTACAAAACTGCTTTTTCGGTCGGCATCATCTGATAAAAAATCTGCCAGATTTACACTTGGTATGTTTTTCATAAGAAAAAGAATTAATTAAAATAAAAAAACAAATATAGTTAAAATATTAGGGATAATTATTTAAAGTTTTTATACTTTTGATTTACTTAAAAATCGATTATTGATGAATACTATTTCATACCAAAGAGGAACCCTTAGTGATGCACAACTATTATCACTATATAAAAAAATGCTATTACCACGATTAATAGAAGAAAAAATGCTTGTTCTATTACGTCAAGGGCGCATATCAAAATGGTTTAGTGGTATCGGTCAAGAAGCTATAAGCGTAGGCGTAACAGCGGCTTTAGATCAAGATGAATACATCTTGCCGATGCATCGTAATCTCGGTGTTTTTACCACTCGAGAAATACCATTACATCGTTTGTTTTCGCAATGGCAAGGTAAGGCAAATGGCTTTACCAAAGGACGTGATCGTTCTTTTCATTTTGGTACGCAAGCGTACAATATTGTAGGTATGATTTCGCATTTAGGACCGCAATTTGGTATTGCAGATGGTATTGCATTAGCCAATAAAATAAAGCAAAATGGTAAAGTTACTGCTGTTTTCTCTGGAGATGGCGGAACTAGTGAAGGTGATTTTCACGAAGCAATGAACGTAGCTTCTGTTTGGAATCTTCCTGTACTATTTTGTATTGAAAACAATGGTTATGGGCTATCGACACCTGT
>JALSVQ010000030.1 GCA_027073495.1 Flavobacteriaceae bacterium
ACCTCAGAGGCATACATTTTTGCCATAGCACCCAACTTTGTTAAGTTACGCCCTTCATTCTTCAAAAACGCTGCTTTGTGAAGCAACAATTCAGATGCTTCGATCTCGGTAGCCATATCTGCTAGTTTAAAAGATATCGCTTGAAATTTTGAAATGGGTTTCCCAAATTGCTCGCGTTCTTTAGAATATTTTAAAGCAGCTTCGTAAGCACCTTTTGCTATCCCTAAAGATAAAGCTCCAATAGAAATACGACCGCCATCCAATACTTTGAGTGCTTGTACAAAACCATCACCTATTTCACCAAGTAGATTTTCTTTAGGAATACGACAGTTATCAAAAATAACTTCAGCAGTTTCTGAAGCACGCATTCCTAATTTATTTTCTTTTTTACCCGAAGAAAATCCTGCTGTACCACGCTCTACTACAAAAGCAGAAACACCATGCTTGTCGCCTGTTTCTCCTGTTCGTGCCAAAACAACCATTACATTTCCTGATTTTCCATGTGTAATGAAGTTTTTTGAACCATTAAGCACAAATTCATCACCATCTAATACAGCTGTAGTTACCATATTACCAGCATCTGAACCCGTATTATGCTCCGTGAGACCCCAAGCTCCAATCCATTCTCCAGAAGCAAGTTTTGGAAGCCATTTTTTCTTTTGAGTTTCATTAGCAAAAGCTAAAATATGTCCTGTACATAAGGAGTTGTGAGCAGCTACTGAAAGTCCTATTGAAGAATCTACTTTTGAGATTTCTTCAATTATTCTGATATAATCATGATAATCTAAACCTGAACCTCCATATTCTTCGGGAACCAGTACGCCCATAAAGCCCATTGCTCCCAATTTATGAAACAGTGCTACAGGAAAGGTTTGCTTTTCATCCCAATCCATCATATAAGGTTTTATCTCACGTGCAGCAAAGTCCTGAATAGACTTGGCTATCATCTCTTGTGTTTCTGTAGTATCAAAATTCATTTGTATATTTATTTTAGGGTCAAATATAATACTAATCTATCATATTTTGCTACAGGAAAGTCTGGTATATTTTTTAATTCTTCTAATTTAGAGATTCCTGCGTGTTCATTACGGTATGTTAGTATGGCTTTTGCTGATTTCCAATAGAGATACGGTACTTTTTTTAATTCGTCTTCACTACAATTATTGATATTGAGTTTTATGATTGTAGGTTTTGACACTACTTTGAACTGTTCTAATACACGATTTGCAACGTCCTTATCGAGATACCAAACTTCGTACAATTGATTGTCTTGTATAAAACCACCTAGTTTTTTACGGTATTTTAAGATTCGGGCAGCAAGCTTCTCTCCTACACCACTAACCTCTTGCAACTGTTCTGAAGTTGCTGTATTCAAATCTCGAATGGTATGATTTTTTAACTTTTTAACTTTTGTATTTTTATTGCGTTTTAACACCCAATCCGGAAATTTAAAATATACCTTGATGGCATTATACAAACTATCTGATATTTTGGTGACTTGCTGAAACTGCTTTGGCGAATTAATCCATTTATCTTGCGCTCGAAAAGCTTGTAACCTGTCAAAAGCTGCGGTGCTTATACCGAGTTGATAAGCTTTATAATCGGTAATAAAATTAGGGTTAAAAGGATATATTTTTGGTTTTGAATCTTCAAACTTTAGTACTTTTAACGAATCTACCTCTTGCTGCAATTTAACAATTTCTGGCGTATTTATATCTCGAATTGGTTTTGAAAAATCTAATTTATAATACAGTAATTGCAACACTATAATAAGTAACAGAAGACTGATTATTCCTACTTGCTGCAAACGTGATATTTTAAAAAAAGATTTCATAGTATGTTAATCTAGAAAGGCAATGTACTTACTAAGATACTTCCAAAACCCATTAGAACAATTGGGCTGTATTATTTAATTATTTATTATATCCTATCGCTTTTAAATAACGATGTATTTCTGCTTTTACCTTTGGAGACAGAATCACCAGCCCTATGACATTAGGAAAAACCATAGCAAAGATCATAGCATCAGAAAAATCGGTTACAGAACCTAAACTTGCTGATGAACCTATAACTACAAAGAACAAAAATAGTATTTTATAAGCAGTATCCATTTTTTTACTACGTCCAAAAAGGTATTTCCATCCTTGCAGACCATAGTAAGACCAAGAAAGCATTGTTGAAAACGCAAATAATATCACTGCAATAGTCAACAAAATAGAAAAATGCGGAATAGCATGTTCAAAAGCCAGCGAGGTTAAATCTACACCACCAATACGTGTAACACCATCTGCATTAAGCAAAACTTCTTTGTGCACAACATCTCCATAATTGAAAAGATTTTCTTTAAAATTCATAATAACAATAACCAAAGCCGTCATTGTACAGATAATTACGGTATCTACAAATGGCCCAATAGAAGCAACAATTCCTTCACTAGCAGGGAAACGTGTTTTTACCGCTGCATGCGCTATTGATGCGGAACCAACACCTGCTTCATTAGAAAATGCTGCACGTTGAAAACCAACTATCATTACACCTATCATACCGCCTAAAGCAGCACTAGAATTAAAAGCGCCATTCCAAATTTCTGCAAAAGCACCTCCAATATAGCTGTAATTAATAGCTATAATAACCAAAGCAGCACCGATATAGATGATTGCCATAAAAGGCACTATTTTTTCCGTTACACGACCTATACGTTTTATACCTCCAATAATAACCATTCCCACAAGAATAGCCATAAAAAGTCCAAAAAGAAAACCTGCGCTTGTAGAATGAATATCAAATAATGTTTTGAATTGCGCTGTAGCTTGGTTGGCTTGAAACATATTTCCTCCACCAAAAGAGCCTCCTACAACCATTACAGCAAAGAAAGCAGCAAGAATTTTTCCAAAGCTTTCCATACCTTTTTCTTTTAACCCTTTGGTTAGATAATACATTGGACCTCCATATATTTTTCCGTCTACTCCAACTTCTCTATACTTTACACCCAAAGTCGCTTCTACTAATTTTGATGACATACCAAGTAATCCTGCAAGTATCATCCAAATGGTTGCACCAGGACCTCCAATGGCAATTGCCACTGCAACCCCTGCAATATTACCTAAACCTACGGTAGCCGATAAGGCTGCTGTCAATGCTTGAAAATGGGTAACCTCTCCTACTACACCTTCTTTCTGTATCGTTTCGAAAGAGTCTCCATTTTCTGCAGGCGTTGAATCTCCAGCCATATCTTCGGCTACATGATGATCTACATCATCATATTCTCCACGTACAGCACGCATAGCAACTCCAAGTAATCTAAAGTTGGCAAACTTATTATAAAATGTAAAATACGTTGCTCCTAAAAGTAAAATAATAATTACAACAGGTACATCTTTAGGTCCTATTTTTACAGAAAAAAATACGATTCCAGAAATGAAATCGGAAAAAGGTTTAAATTTATCATTGATGATTTCATCAATCCCTTTTTCTGCTTGTTCTTGCGCAAAGGTAATAATTGGCAATAAAAATAGTATTAAAGTACTTAGTTTACGTTTCATAAATATCAATTTTGATTCTAGCAAGCAAGATGCTAAAATTTAACAAGGAAATCAAATTTTTAACAGTATTTTTCTTTTACAAATCAAAGACAGAGCTACGTTTGGTATAAATCATATCTTTGAGCCGTAGTAAAAATGCAAGGGTAAGATACAAACCGAAGGACAATCCAAGTGTAAAAAAAGAGATATACACAAAAAAGAGACGTACACCGCTAGTACGCATTCCCAAACGATCTGCAAATCGAGAAAGCACATTAAAACCACGCACTTCTAAAAAATGTCTTGTGTTAGCTATAAAACTCATAGCACAAATGTACTTATTTTTTAGCACGTATCATACGATCATTCTTAAAAATATCGCACTTTAAAAGCACTTCTCCAAAACCTTTAGTTGTAATCAAATCAACAGTTTTTTGCCCTAAATATTGATTAATTTCAAAAAATAGTAAGCCATCTTTAACTAAAGTTTCTCTTGCCAAAGTTGCAATTTTAGCATAAAAAATCAAAGGATCATTATCTGCAACAAACAAAGCCGAATCAGGTTCATATTGTAATACATTATTCGCTATTTCTGACTTTTCATTCATTTTTACATAAGGCGGATTACTAATTATGACATCGTAATTTGCAGTTAATTCAGTTGTTTTTAAAATATCTTGTTGGATAAAATGCAGCGCTACATCATTTAGCAGCGCATTTTGTTTTGCTACTTCTAATGCTTTAGCAGAAAAATCCAGCGCGCTAACCACAGCATTAGGCAGTTGTTTTGCCAATGCAATAGCTATACAACCACTTCCTGTGCCAATATCCAAAATTTTTAACGGTTTGGTTTTAGAAACACTTTCAACAAGCCAAGCTACCAGCTCTTCGGTTTCTGGACGTGGTATTAAGGTGTTTTTATTTACCTTGAATGTCATATCGCAGAATGTAGCTTCACCTACTATATACTGTATGGGTTTTTCTTTTTTTAATGCTTCTAATGCGGTATTAAACAGCATCAATTGCTTTGCATTTAACTCTAAATGGGGCGCTAGTGCTAAATCCAAACGCGATTTTTGTAAATAATGCGCTGTAAGCATATGATAGAAATTCAAAACTTCCTGTTTATCATATAAAACGTCTAGTGTTTTAAGAAAATGGTGTTTATATTGTGCTAGCTGCATTATTATTATTTAATTTGCGCTGTAAAAATACTATTAAAATGAAGAAACTTACCATATTATTACTATTAATAGCTGTAACGGCGTGTACTGTTAACAAAACACCTGAATTCAAAGCGCTTACAAACGTAAAGGTGAAAAATTACTCTATAAGTACTATTACAGTAACGAGCGATTTGGTGTTTTATAACCCCAATAGTCTCGGCGGAAAACTCGCTATCAAAGATTTAAAAATCTATAGTAACGATGTGCTTATTTCAGAATCAAACAGTTTGACATTTGATACGCCAGCAAAAGCTGATTTCACCATACCAATGACAACCGAAATCAGAACAAGCAATCTCATCAAAAACAGAAAAGACCTCATGGCACTCGCTATGAATGCTGCCGTTTCAAAAACAATACCGTTACACTACAAAGGGACTATCACCTATAAACTCGGTGCACTCAGCTATGATTATCCTATAGATTATAAAACGGAAGTGGCTTTGCGTAAGGAATAATTTTTTATTTTTTTTTCAAAAAATCAACAAGTGCTTTATTAATAGTTGGAGTAACTTTTAATAGATACAAAATACCTACATAAAGCAGAACTACCACAAGCGAACGCACAATAATATTAGCTATAGGATTCAAGTGCATTGGCAAAAATAAAAACACAAACAATAGCGTTTTTATTACCAAAAACACATAAAAAGTTTGCCATGTATAAGGCTGAATACCAAATTTGTATTTAACAAATAGCAGTTTCAAGGTATTGTAAATAAACATGGTAATCAATGTAGCTAGCGCTGCGCCTTCAATACCGTATTTTGGGATAAAATAATTATTTAAAAACACCATTAACACCACAAGCAAAACACCAAAAAACACCAGTGATTTATAGGCGTTAGAATTGTATAAAATAGCATCATTATTACCCAATGAAACTTCATAGAGTTTACTCAGGCCAATCATAAAAACAATATACAAACCACCTGAATATTTTGCTGGTAGCAAACTGTATAAATCTTGAATATTGAGCAGAATAAGCAAATATATCAAACCACTTATTATCAATAAATTGATAGCACTTTCACGATAGAGATAAAGCAAATGCTTCTTGTCATTTTCATTTAATGCCTTTGCTGTCAATGGCCAAATAATCTGGCGCATTGCCCGTGAGGGAACAGCTATAACCATAGCTATAAAAATAGCTACCGAGTAATAGGCATTACTTTTTAAAGATTGATACATCGGTATCATAAATTTGTCAATGTCAAAGAAAATAGCTGCGACAGAAAAGGCCAACACAATAAAAAACATATAATTTAGAATTGCTTTACTATTATATGGTAGTTGCCAAGTAAATTTAAAAGCTGTTACTCGTAATGCATAAAAAGCCATTATCAAAACACGCACAAAATATGCCACAACCAACACCGTAATAAACTGCGATTCATTTAAAAAATGAAAATGCAAGGCTATAAGCGCGCCTGTTACTACAACGCGCACAAACACTTCTTTAAGAAAATTACCAAAAACAGATTGATATGCTACACGTGCCAAGGCATAAAACACTTCAAAATAAGCCATAAAAACGGCTACCAAAAGCAGCTGCAAAACCGAAGTAGCAAGCAATGTGTTTTTCTGTATTAGCCAAGCTATTATTGTGGTTTTATTAAGATAATAAATAGCAAAAAACAAGACTAAAACTACTAGCGGAATCCACAGCATAGTGCTAATGAGTTTGTCTTTTTGTACTTTTTCTTTAAAACTCGAATGGTATTTGAGTAAAGCATGTTGCGCTCCAAAAGAAAACAAGGGACTCAGCAAATTGGCTGTTGATAATAAAAAAATAATCAAACCATAATATGTAGGTTCCATAAAGTGAACGTACAAATACAGCGTATTGACAGCTCCAAATACAAAGCCTGCATACGTAGTTGCAATATTTTTTAAGGTTTGATTAATTACTATACCCATTATTTGAGTTATGAGTTATGAGTTATGAGGTCATTCCACAGTACGCCAAAGGAGCACGAGAAATCTCATAAATCCTTAACCGACAAAACCACAAACTATACCGCTTTAATTATTAAAATAGATTCCGTATTTTTTTGCTTCTTCTTTTGCTTTAGGCGCATAAGCTGTTAACTTAGCAATTCGTGTTTGATCAGAAGGGTGTGTACTCATCATTTCTGGTGGTTTTTGCCCTTTATTCATAGCTGCCATACGCTTCCAAAGTTTAGCACCTTCATCAGGATTATATCCTGCAATAGCCATTAAACGTAAACCTACTTCATCTGCTTCAGATTCATCACGACGACTAAAAGGTAGCATCACACCTATTTGAGAACCTAAACCATAAGCGGTCATCCACATTTGTTGTTGTTTTGGTGTACCATTGGCTGTTGCAAGGGCTACACCTACTTGACCTATTTGTTGGATTGTCCCCATACTCATACGTTCTGCACCATGATTTAACAAAGCATGAGAAACTTCATGTCCCATAACTACTGCCAATCCTTCTTCTGTTTCTGTAATGGGTAAAATACCGGTATAAACAACAATTTTACCTCCTGGCATACAAAAAGCATTAATTTGCTCATCTTTTACCAAGTGGTATTCCCATTTGTAATCTTTGAGATAGTCTTTTTGACCATTGGCTTCAAAATAGCGCTGTGCTGCAGCTGCTATGCGCTGCCCTACACGCTCTACCATAGCTTGTTTGTTTGCGTCTTTTGCAATTTCGTGTGCTGTCAGAAATTGATTATAAGCTGCAAATGATTGTGGGAAAATAGTGTTATTTCCCATAAAATTTAATTGAGTTCTATTGGTGAATGGCGTTTTTTTACAAGCCAAAACCGATAAAAATACGGCTGTAATTAATACTAATTTTTTCATGTTTTCTTCTATTTGTTTATTCTAGTTTGTAAAAATACAAAAAGTATTCCAAAAATTAGTTTAACCTATTTCGTATCTTTTAAATATGCAATAAT
>JALSVQ010000031.1 GCA_027073495.1 Flavobacteriaceae bacterium
TTATACCTAAAGTGAGTGAAACAGAACTGCAAGAAGCAAAAACTAAAATTGACGGATTATACCAAAAAATAAAGGATGGAAAAGTAACCTTTGATGCTGCTGCACGAGAATTTTCTGATGACAAAGACTCCAAAAATAATGGAGGCTTACTCATTGATCCTTCTTCGGGAGATTCTGAATTTGAACTTACGCAAATGAACCCTGAACTGTACCAAAAAGTAGCAAGCCTTGAACAAGGAGAACTTACCAACCCAGAGTTGACTGTTGGTCAATCTGGTAAAAAAACTTTTGAAATGTATAGTGTAGTTAAAAAAACTCCAGAACATAAAGCTTCTTTTACCAAAGATTATGTAAAAATTAAAGCTTTTGCATTGCAAGAGAAACAAGCCAAAGAAGTGAAAAAATGGATGAAAGAAACTATAGAAAAAACATATGTCAAAGTTACAGCTGATTATAAAAACTGTACTTTTGAAAATAAATGGATAAAAGATAATAACTAATTTATAGAACCAAGCTATGAGTGATGTCCAAGCAATAGAAAAATTAGTAACAAAATACAATGCTTTAAAGCAAGAAATTGCAAAAGTAATTATTGGTCAAGAAACAGTAGTTGACGAAGTGTTAATTGCTATTTTTTCTGGCGGACATGCCTTATTAGTTGGTGTTCCGGGATTAGCGAAAACGTTACTAGTTAATACCGTAGCACAAGCACTAGGTTTAGATTTTAAACGCATACAGTTTACACCAGATTTAATGCCTTCAGACATCTTAGGCTCAGAAATTTTGGATGACAAACGTCAATTCAAATTTATAAAAGGACCATTGTTTGCCAATATTATTTTAGCAGATGAGATCAATAGAACACCGCCAAAAACACAAGCGGCATTGCTAGAAGCCATGCAAGAGCGTTCCGTTACTATTGCAGGAAACCATTTTGATTTAGATTTGCCGTTCTTTGTTTTAGCTACACAAAACCCTATTGAGCAAGAAGGAACGTATCCATTACCAGAAGCGCAATTAGACCGCTTTATGTTTTCTATTTACTTAGACTATCCTTCTTTTGAAGAAGAGGTTCAGGTAGTAAAATCATCTACTGGAGCTCAAGAAGCTACTGTTAATGCTTTATTTACAGCACAAGAAATATTAGATTTTCAGCAATTAATTCGTAGAATACCTGTAGCAGATAATGTAGTAGAATATGCGGTTCGTTTAGTCTCTAAAACACGACCAAATACTACGGATGCACCACAAATAATCAATGACTATATAGATTGGGGAGCAGGACCAAGAGCTTCACAAAATCTTATCCTTGCTGCTAAAACTCATGCAGCTTTTAATGGCAAATTTTCTCCAGATATAGAAGATGTTAAAGCAGTTTCAAATGGTATATTAAGACACCGTATGGTACGTAATTATAAAGCTGAAGCTGAACGTTTGAGTATCGAAAAAATCATTGAAACTTTGCAATAATCGCAATTAAAGCCGTTTTTATTTTATATTTTTCGAATTTTAGTTTTAATTTTTAATTATTCTAACTGATTTAGTTAAATTGCTATTTTTAATACAATTATTTATTTGTTTGTAGTATATTTGTATTCAAAATAAGAATTATATTAACTAATTAAGAATTCAATTTATGGCATTTGATATCGAAATGATAAAAGCTGTTTACAGTCGTATGAAAATACGAGTGGATGCAGCGCGAACACAAGTAGGGCGTCCTTTGACCTTAGCAGAAAAGATTTTGTACAATCACCTTTGGGATGGAACGCCACAAAAAGCATTTACACGAGGTAAAGATTATGTAGATTTTGCACCAGACCGTGTAGCATGTCAAGATGCAACAGCGCAAATGGCGCTTTTACAGTTTATGCAAGCAGGAAAAAAGCAAGTAGCAGTTCCTACTACAGTACATTGTGATCATTTGATTCAGGCAAGAATGGGTGCAGGAAAAGATTTACAAAACGCTATAAATACAAGTAGCGAAGTGTTTAATTTTCTTCAATCTGTATCCAACAAATATGGAATTGGTTTTTGGAAACCAGGAGCAGGAATTATCCATCAAGTAGTTTTAGAAAACTATGCATTTCCTGGAGGAATGATGATTGGTACTGATTCACATACTGTAAACGCAGGAGGATTAGGAATGATTGCCATTGGAGTTGGTGGAGCAGATGCTGTAGATGTAATGGCTGGTATGCCTTGGGAATTGAAGTTCCCCAAACTTATAGGCGTAAAACTTACCGGAAAATTAAGTGGATGGACAGCACCAAAAGATGTTATCTTGCGCGTAGCAGGTATTGTTTCTGCAAAAGGAGGAACAGGTGCTATTGTAGAATATTTTGGAGAAGGAGCCAAAGCTATTTCGGCAACTGGCAAAGGTACAATCTGTAATATGGGAGCAGAGATAGGAGCTACAACTTCTACTTTTGGTTATGATGAATCTATAGAACGTTACCTGCGTGCTACAAACCGTGATGATATAGCCGATGCTGCAAACGAAATAAAAGAATACCTTACAGGTGATGATGCTGTTTATACAGAACCAGAAAAATATTTTGATCAAGTTATAGAAATTGATTTAAATACACTTAAACCACAACTTAATGGTCCTTTTACACCAGATTTAAATACATTTGTAGGTGCAGAAATGAGCGAAAAAGCAAAAGCTAATGATTGGCCACTTCAAGTAGAATGGGGTTTAATCGGTTCGTGTACAAACTCTTCTTACGAAGATTTATCACGTGCAGCTTCTGTTGCTAAACAAGCTGTTGATAAAAAACTAACGGTCAAAGCTGAATTTGGAATCAATCCAGGTTCTGAACAAGTACGCTACACAGCAGATAGAGATGGTTTACTAGATATCTTTACTTCACTAAATGCTAAGATATTTACCAATGCTTGTGGTCCTTGTATTGGACAGTGGGCACGTGAAGGCGCTGAAGACCAGCCAAAAAATACCATTGTGCATTCGTTTAATAGAAACTTTTCTAAACGTGCCGATGGAAACCCAAATACACACGCTTTTGTAGCATCACCTTCTATGGTTGCTGCTTTGGCAATATCAGGAAGATTGGATTTTAACCCAATGACTGACAAACTAATCAATGCAGATGGCGAAGAGGTAATGCTAGAAGAACCAACAGGATTTGAATTGCCTCCAAAAGGTTTTGATGTAGAAGATCCAGGTTATGTAGCACCAATGGAAGATGGTTCTGGTGTAGAAATAAAAGTAGCTGGAGATTCGGAACGTTTACAATTATTAACGCCGTTCGACCCAATTGGTAATGTGATAAAAGATGCACGTTTATTGATAAAAGCTGATGGAAAATGTACTACAGATCATATTTCTATGGCGGGGCCTTGGTTACGTTATAGAGGGCATTTGGATAACATTTCTAACAATATGCTTATTGGTGCAGTTAATGCATTTAACAAAAAAACAAATACAGTTAAAAACTTTGTTTCAGGAGACTATGAAGCTGTTCCAGCTACAGCTCGTGCATACAAAGCTGCAGGTATTCCTACAGTAGTAGTAGGAGATCATAACTACGGAGAAGGTTCGTCACGTGAACATGCGGCTATGGAACCACGTCATTTAGGTGTTGTAGCAGTAATTGTGAAATCATTTGCAAGAATACACGAAACAAACTTGAAAAAACAAGGAATGCTAGGACTTACCTTTGCTAATGAAGCTGATTATAATTTAATTCGTGAAGATGATACGTTTGATTTTATAGATTTAACAGATTTTGCTCCAAATAAACCATTGACTATCGACGTAAAACACAGCGATGGTACCAATGATTTAATAACAGTTAATCATACCTATAATGCCAATCAAATTGCTTGGTACAATGAAGGTTCTGCATTGAATTTAATTAAAAAAGAGAATGCAGCTTCTTAAATAGTGCAGTTTTTTTATGATACTATTTTCGCGAAAATTTATTTCTTATCTTGTAAGGCAAATACTTTTTTGAGTAAATCAGTTGATCGACTTGCTGTATTAGTACGAATTTCCAATTCTTTTTTGGCAATCATTTTATAGACTCCTTGTAGTGCTTTTTGTGTAACATAATCTGTCAAATCTGGATTTACCTTCTTTACAAAAGGCAAGGTATTGTATTTGGTAATTATAGTTTTCCAAGTTTTATCAGTACCAACTTTTTCAAAAGATTTTTTTACCACAGGATTGAACTCTGAATACAACGATTTATTGGTATTAGTCTTTAAATAAGTAGTAGCAGCATCTTTGTTATCACTCATCAAAATGGTTTTTACATCTTGAAAACTCATGTCTTTTATAGCCGAAACAAAAATAGGTGTTGCTGTTTTTACGGCATCTTCTGCAGCACGATTAAGCATTTTTACACCATCATCAGCAAGATTACCTAATCCAATACTACGTAAACTTTTTTCTACTTTTTGAAGTTCTGAAGGCATCAAGATTTTTACAGCTTCATTTTTATAAAAACCATCTGTTTTGGTAAGTTTACTGACTTCTTCTTTTATTCCTTTGTCCAAAGCTTCTTTTAGTCCTTTTCCTATTTGCTCGTTACTCAGTGAAATGTTTGATTTTCCATTGACTACATTTTCAGCTTTTTTAAGGAGTTTACCAAACTGACCAAAAGAGAGTTGACTTACTATTAATGCGGTGATTACTATTAGTTTTTTCATAATTATTATTGATTTTAGTTTATATAATGCAATTCTTATGCCGTATTACGAAATTCTAGCTATTGCTTTGATTTCCGCAACCATTCTTTCGGCTAGTTTATTGGCATTTTCTTGACTTGTACTTTCGGTATAAACACGTATTATTGGTTCTGTATTTGATTTTCGAAGATGTACCCATTCGGTTTCAAAATCTATTTTTACACCATCAATAGTATTGATGTCTTCGGTACTATATTTTTCTTCTACTGCTTTGAGAACGGCATCGACGTTAAGTTGCGGTGTTAGTTGTATTTTGTTTTTACTCATAAAATAACTTGGATACGTAGTTCGCAGTTCGCTCACAGTCATTTTTTGTTCGGCTAGATGACTTAAAAACAAAGCAACACCAACAAGAGAGTCTCTACCATAATGGGTCGCTGGATAGATGATTCCGCCATTTCCTTCGCCACCAATAATAGCATTTTCTTGCTTCATCTTTTTGACTACATTAACTTCTCCTACAGCACTTGCAAAGTAGTTTCCACCATGTTTTTGGGTCACATCACGCAATGCACGTGATGAAGATAGATTAGATACCGTATTTCCTTTTTCTTTGCTCAAAATATAATCGGCTACGGCTACCAAAGTATATTCTTCGCCAAACATACTACCGTCTTCACAAACTAATGCCAAGCGATCTACATCTGGATCGACTACTATTCCTAAATCCGCTTTATGTTGTTTAACTAATTTTGAAATTTCAGTTAAATTTTCTGCTAATGGCTCTGGATTGTGTGGGAAATCGCCATTAGGTTCACAATACAACTTGATTGTTTCGACATTTAACGCATCTAATAATGCCGGAATAGCTATCCCTCCAGTAGAATTAACAGCATCTACCACTACTTTGAAATGAGCATTTTGGATAGCTTCTGCATCCACTAAATCTAATGCTAATACAGCTTTAATATGCGTTGCAATTCCTGTTTTATCTTTACGATATGTTCCTAGTTCATCAACTGTAGCAAAGTTCAAAGTATTGCTTGCTGCCAGCTCCAAAATAGTATTTCCGTCTTGAGCATCCAAAAATTCCCCTTTTTCATTGAGTAATTTTAAGGCATTCCATTGTTTAGGATTGTGACTTGCTGTTATTATAATTCCGCCATCGGTTTTTTTGTCCGTAACGAGCACTTCTACAGTTGGCGTAGTAGAAAGTCCTAGATCAATAACGTGTATTCCCATTCCTACAAGTGTGTTACAAACCAAACTACTGATCATTTTTCCAGAGATACGTGCATCACGACCTACTACGACATAGTATTCTTTTTTTGAGGGGAATCGTGCTTTAACCCAAGCGCCATATGCAGCTGCAAATTTTACCGCATCTATAGGAGTTAAGTTGTTATCTACCATCCCTCCAATAGTGCCTCGTATTCCAGATATTGATTTAATTAATGTCATATGCTTATGCTTTATTTATATTTTTTTTATTACGTATATTTTTACGTCTTTCTCTTTTTTCTTTGTGGCGTTTATTTCTATCTTCTTTAGTAACATTTAGTCCAAATAGCTTATCCATCAACTCTTTGAATGTTTCAAAATCGACATGGTAAGCAATACCGACACCTTTGGTATAGCCTATTTCTGTACTAATGTTACTATAACTCAATTCATTAGGCTTACTAAACATTTTTGCACGAAATGTGCCATCTTCATTGATTAAAAACTCCAATTTGATATCACCAATAGTTTGTGCCGTTTCATTACCATTGATTGGAACGGCTACTTTACCATTAATTAATATACGATCACTTATTTTGGTTTCTACATTAAAGGCAACAGCACTATTTCTATTATTGTTTTCAGGATTTTTTTCACTGTTTTGTAATTCAAAACTATACTTGATATTTTTGTAGCTACCACTAAATACTTTGTCAATGATACTATTTAGTTTTTCAGTTAAATTTTCACTTACAGCATCCCAAGAAGCCAAATTTGAATTGTCTTTTTTTATAAAATAGCCTAAAGATAACAAGGCAATTGCCTGTTTATCTATTTCATCTTTACTTGATAATTGGTATTCTAATTCTGTGGTGATACTATTATCATTATCAGGAAATTGAATATCAAAATCAATTTTTGGATGCAGTAATTGTTCGGTTAATTTAATGATAACATCAACAGGTATTTTTTTGTTAATTGTAGGATTTTCAAGAAGAACAAAAGGGTTTTTTAATGATTTATAAACTGCTTCAATAGATAAAATTGCTTTGTAAGGATTTCCATCCCAACTCAAATAACTATCTTGTTTTACATCAAAAGATTTATCTATTACATCAAAATATCTAAAACGGTAGGTTCCTTTATTTACCCAAAAATCACCAAACATATTGAAGTTTCCATTGGTGTTAATCTGTAAAAACAGATTTCCAGTTCCTTTACCTTTTAGGTAACTGCCATTTTCTTTGTCTATCACAATAGTTATTTCTGCCTCTGGAGTTACATCTAAATCAAAATCAAGTTGCAGCCCTTTGTTTTCAATTTTAACTTCTTGTTGTTTTACTATTTTGGTATGGTTTTGTATGGCTTTTTCTTCAGGGCTTACAAAATGGATAAGCGTGTCATCTCCCAAAGATTCAACATCATTTAGCGGGATAACAAATGTAGTTCCTTTGTTGGTCTTGGCTGTTACTTTGATGGTCAACTCATCTGTTAAACCTTTGAAAGTTGCATTTCCATTGATAAATGCTTTGCCGTAATAAAGCATTTCATCATCGTCATCTTCTTGAGTGTCTAAGATTAATAGATTATCAGAACTGATCTCTAAATCGAGTAGCCACTCTTCAAAATTATGATGTGTAATGGTTCCATTTAAAAAACCATTGGTTTGTGCTGTACTGTCTTTTATTTTTATTTTTTGAAAATCAAAAATTTGATTGTAAAGTTTGACGTGAGCTTTTGGTTCTAGCTCGTAATCTAAATTGAGATAAGGCACATAAATTCCTCCATTGTCTATAAATAAATCTCCTGTAATATTTGGATTGTTAATTAATCCAGAAACATGAGCATAGCCATCTATATCGCCACGTATATTTTCTAAAACACCAGCACCTAAAGCACTGTAAGGATTAATTAAGAAATCTTGAAGTTTTAGATTCAAATTAAGTTGTTCCTCTTGAGCAGTTGTATCCAAAAAACCTGTTATATTCAATGAATTTTTATTGGCTTTACTAATACTAGCATTTACATTGTATTTTGATAAACCTTCATTTCCCGAAATATTAAGTTTTGCATCTCCAAGATTTATTGTATTGACAGTTAAGCCTGTCACAGCTATATCTGCATGAGGTTTGTAAATTCCATTTTCTTGTTTTAAAAAGGCAAAACCATCTATTTTTCCTTTGAAATACAAACTATCTACCTGAGGATAAATATTTTCTAATAAAACATTGGTTATTTTTAGTTTAAAATCTTTGTCATTACTCCCTTTGGCGTTTCCAAGCAGTTCGATGCGTTCATCTTGGTAGGAGAAAGCAATTGGGTTGATGGTCAAATTTGAAGTTTTTGTATTGTAAACGATTTTAGCTTCTTTGAGTTTATCTTCATTGATATACCAAGGCTTATCAGATATTTGAATATTCGATTTCTTAAAACCTAAAACCAAATTTCCTAAACTATCCAATGTATGATAAAGGCTCAGTTGATAACGATCCCGTTTTTTTAAACCTCCAACAGCATCCGCACGTATAAACAAGGTGTCTTTGAGGGTAACATTCACTAGCGTAATGTCTTCTAAAGGGTAATTCCCAATAGCTCCTTTTTCAATGCTCATTGCAGTATTGTATAATGGAAATTTATTGTCAATATCGAGTTTTATTTGTTCAAAATTATTGTCTTGATAATGTACTTTGTCTGATTTGAATGTGAATTTCAAGGCGTTATTCTCACCTTTTATTTTTCCTTTGAATTGGGTGTTATCAGCAATGCTCAATTCTGGATAAAAAAGAGTCAATATTTTCGTATTCATTCTGAAATTGAAATTCATATACTGCCCTTCAGTTATTACTATAGGTTTGTAGTTGCTATACAAACTTCCAAAGGCATTGCTAAATAGATTAGGTACTTCTTTGATGGTAAATACTCCTGTGAGTTTCCCTCTGAGAATTTCATCAGAATCCATAGTGATAATGCGTTTATCACCTTCAAAACTAGATATAAGATAAAAAGATTTAAAGTGATGTTTGCCATTTTGATTAGCGTATTCTAATGTTTCAAAATGCACAATTCCTGCAATGTTATCGAGATTATTACCACGTAATTGTGTGCTTATTTTTCCTTTAAAAATGGAAATACTATCACGTTTTACAAAATTTAATATGTTCAAATCAGCATAATCAACTGTTGCTTTAAAGTTTAATAAATTTATTTTTTTAGAAAAATCAATCAATCCTTCAAAATTAAAATTAGCATTTTTATCTTTAGAATTTAGTTTTCCATTAAATAGATTGTCTTTAACCAAGCCATTTAATGTTAGGTTTTTATAACGATAATTATTATAATCAATGGATTCAATAGTTCCGTTAAATACAGTATTGAGATACTTTTTTATAAATCCTTCACCTTTAACCTTCGCATTAAATGTTATTTTTCCTAGTTTTTTATTGCCTAAAATTTGTTTAAGATCAAAATTTGTGACTGCAAAATCACCAGTATAGGCTGCTTGGTCAATATGGTTAATATTATTAATCTTTAATTTTGATTGTATTGTTCCAATGGCAGTTTGCAAAACCATATCAGTCACTAACTTTTTTTCTGATATCTTTGACTTTCCTGTCATTGTGAATTTACCTAATTGTTTTACAGAACTTGGCATTGTTTTTCCTAAGACGTTAGGCATTAATTTTTTTAAAGCATCATAGTTTGAACTCACCTTGCTAAAATCACCATCAAGTAAAAAAGGTTTTGTTCTTGAGAATAAATTATCAAAATTGATGGCACCTTGTATTACTGTTCCACGGTTCCTCATATCAAAATTCTTACAAAGGAGTTTGTTTAATGTGCCTGATAATTTACTACTAAATGCTATATTTTCATTCGGTTTGAATTCATTATAAAACAAATTGATTTCATCTGTAGCAACAGTGCTTTTCGTTATCGTAGCATTTAATAAAACTTTATCTGTAAAATGTTTTAAATTTTTTCGTTCATAATTAAAATTAACAACACCTTCTAAAGTTGATTTTGCTGTTGAAAGCTTAACATCATCAAAGTTCATAGCAGTTCGTGAGTAATGAAAATCAGTTGCCATTTTACGTACTTCAATACCACTTTGATCTTTAAAATTGAGATTGTTTACCTTGAGCCAAACTTTAGGGCCTTGTATTCTGAATTTTTCTCCTGCAAGATTTAATGCTTTGAAGTCAAGAAAAACTTTTTCACTAATGTTTTTATCTAAATATTTAAACTCTCCGTTTGTAATTTGCACTTCATCAGAAGTCATTTTAAAAGATGATATGTGATTTGGATCTTTATTCGGGTCATCAAATCGTGCCACAAAAATATCGAGATTGGATTCTGAAGTGTCTTTTTCTTGCTCGACATAGAACTTCATGCCATCAAGAGCTAATGGACCAAAAGTAAAGTTGTTGTCTAAGAAGTTTTTGGCAGTTTGTAAAGAAGTTTGTATTTTACTCACATAAATAAGGGTGTCTTTTTTATAATCACGAATCAGCACATTTTTCAGCCCTACTTTTCCAAGATATGAAAAATCCACCTTTTCAATAGCAATATTGGTATTATAATCCGCATTAAGACGAGCAGTAGCTTTCTGCCCAAAGTACGTTTGTACTGCAGGAATAGAAAATACAATACTCAACAATAGCATTACAAGAAGTAATACTAAAATAATTCGTTTAAATATTTTCAAAATTCGTTTGATATACTATAAAATATTAAATTTGTCGTCTAAAATAATTAGCTTGCAATATGCGTGCCTAAAAATATAAAATGAATTCCAAAAATACAATAATTTTAGCTATTGAATCATCTTGTGATGATACCGCTTGTGCTATCCTAAAAAATGGTCAGATTTTATCCAATATAGTTGACAATCAAGCAATTCATGAAGAATACGGAGGCGTTGTTCCCGAACTTGCCTCGCGTGCACATCAACAAAATATCGTTCCTGTAGTTCAAATGGCGCTTAAAAAAGCAAATATTACGCTAGAAACTGTCAACGGAATTGCTTTTACCCAAGGTCCAGGATTGATGGGCTCGTTACTAGTTGGTGCTTCTTTTGCCAAATCATTAGCATTAGCATTATCCAAACCTTTGCTTGCTGTCAATCATATGGATGCGCATATTTTAGCGCATTTTATTGATGTTCCAGAACAAGAAAAACCTGATTTTCCTTTTTTGTGTTTAACCATTAGTGGCGGACATACGCAAATTGTAAAAATAACCGATTATTTTACCATGGAAGTGCTCGGAAAAACACGCGATGATGCTGTTGGAGAGGCTTTTGATAAATCAGCAAAATTATTAGGATTGCCGTATCCAGGAGGCCCTTTGATTGATAAATATGCCCAGTTAGGAAATCCAAAAGCATATCAATTTACCAAGCCCAAAGTGGGTGATTTAGATTTTAGTTTTAGTGGTTTAAAAACAGGTATTTTGCGTTTTATAGAAAAAGGTGTTCAAGAAAACCCTGATTTTATCCAAGAGAATCTCCATGATATCTGTGCTTCGATTCAATATACTATTGTGAGTATCTTGATGGAAAAAACAAAAAATGCAGTACAGCAAACGGGTATAAAAAGCGTTGCAATAGCAGGAGGCGTTTCTGCCAATTCCGGAATTAGAAATGCTTTGAAAAATGCAGAACAGCATTTCGGTTGGAAAACCTATGTTCCTAATTTTGAATTTACAACTGATAACGCTGCAATGGTTGCTATTGCTGGTTATTACAAATATTTAGGCAAGGACTTTGCAACTATGGAAACTGTTGCTAAAGCACGCTTTTAATTTAATAAAATTTTAATAAAATAACGATGCAATTATTCTATGCCAACACCATCAATGAAAATTTAAAAACCTTTACTTTTGAAAAAGAAGAAAGCCGTCATATTGTTCGTGTTTTACGCAAAAATAGTGGCGATACGCTTTTTGTCACGAATGGTCAAGGGCAATTATTCGAACTTAAAATTGTAGCACCCAATGATAAACGTTGTCAATGTGAAATACTAAAAATTTCTTATGAAACAATACAGCGAGAATACAATATTCATATTGCTATAGCGCCCACCAAAAATAATGACCGTTTGGAATGGTTTTTGGAAAAAGCAACAGAGCTTGGTATTGATGAAATAACACCTATTATTTGCCAACAATCTGAACGTAAATTTGTAAAACACACGCGTTTAGAACGTGTTCTTATTGCTGCAATGAAACAGTCACTGCAGTTTACTTTGCCCAAACTTAATGAAGCAGTTTCTTTTCAAAATTTTATGAAGCAAACAAAGACTAAAACGTGTGCCAAACTAGTTGCACATTGCGAAGATGATAGCAATAAAATGGCGATAAAACAACACTTACAAGCGAAGCAAGATTGTATTATTCTTATCGGTCCTGAAGGCGATTTTTCAGGTCAAGAGATACAAGATGCACTTACTAATGACTTTCTACCCGTAGCACTTGGTAATACCCGATTACGCACAGAAACTGCCGGTGTTTATGCGGTTGCTTCGGTACATTTTGTTAATTTGTAGCTCACAATGTGTAAAAAAATCTGTCTCCCTATGTTTGCAAAAGCAGGATGACATTGTGAATTAACCGTGATTTATCATTTATCACTTTTCATTTAATTATATTTTTGTTAAAAAAAGTTTCATAATGCCTGAATTTTGTATATTTGAAAATTAACAATAATCTTCAATGGATGATGAGCTATGATAAACCTAAAGCATAAATTGCAATGAGAAAAACAGTGTTTTTGCTATTTATGACCACTTTGCCTGTTTTTGGACAGCAAATTGCATTATTAAAATACAATGGCGGTGGTGATTGGTATGCCAATCCTACATCATTGCCTAATTTGGTAAACTATTGCAACAGTCATATCAATACTACTTTAAATACTGAAATAGCGACTGTGACTCCCGAAAGTGAAGCAATATTTAATTACCCTTTTGTACATATAACAGGACACGGTAATATTATTTTTAATGAAGCCGAGGCTCAGAATATGCGCAATTATTTAATGGCTGGTGGCTTTCTAGAAATTTCTGATAATTACGGATTGGATAAATACATTCGTAAAGCGATGAAAACAGTATTTCCTGAATTAGAATTTCAAGAAATACCAAATACACATCCTATATTTCATCAAAAATTTGATTTTAATACAGGCTTACCAAAAATTCATGAACACGAGAAAAAACGTCCGCAAGCATTTGGCTTATTTTACGAAGGTCGAATGGTATGTTTCTATGATTATGAATGTGATTTAGGCGATGGTTGGGAAGACGAAGCGGTGCATCACGACCCTTTGAGTGTACGTGAAAAAGCCTTGCAAATGGGCGCAAATATTATCAATTATATTTTTAATAATTAAACCATGAACAGCAAAGAATTATCAAACGGAATTTTGAGAAGTATCGGAATAATCCTAGCTATTGTGATTGGGATTTGGTTTTTGTACAAAATACAAACTGTGCTTATTTACATTGTCATTGCAGCTATCATTGCACTACTTGGTGATCCTATGGTTCGTTTTTTACAACGCTTAAAATTTCCAAAAATGCTTGCTGTTATTACTACAGTGGGTGTTTTTATAGGGTTTTTACTCTTGCTTTTGAGCATGTTTATACCAATTATTACTACACAAGGAGAGAATCTAGCATTACTAGATATCAATAGTTTTGAAGCTAATTTTCAAGTGGTTATTCAAGATGTTAACACCTATTTATTAAGCCACAATATTCATATAATGGAACAGGTCAAAGTATCGCAACTTTTTTCCAATCTCAATTTGAGCGCCATTCCTGATTTTTTAAATAAATTGGTTGGTGTATTGGGTAGTTTTAGTATTGGTTTGTTTGCTGTACTTTTTATTTCTTTTTTCTTTTTGAAAGATAATAAGCTGCTTCGCAATGCTATTTTTGCGATGATACCTGATAAAAATGAAGCGCGTTTTGCCAAAACATCCAATCAAATTAAAACATTATTGACAAAATATTTTGCAGGTTTGGTATTACAAATCAGTATATTGTTTGTCATATATAGTATTGTACTCATTATTTTTGGTGTTAAAAATGCTATTATCATTGCTTTCTTATCTGCTTTGCTCAATTTAATACCTTATGTTGGGCCACTTATATCAATGGTTTTAATGATTTTGCTAACGATGACATCATACATAGGAGCAGATTTTCAAAGTGTCATTTTGCCAAAATCTATTTATGTATTCTTAGGCTTTATTGTTGCACAACTTATTGATAATTTTGTAAGTCAGCCTATTATTTATTCCAAAGTGGCAAAATCACATCCTCTGGAGATTTTTTTGATTATTCTCGTTAGTGGCTCGCTCTTTGGCATTGTAGGTTTGGTAGTTGCAATACCTGCTTATACTACACTAAAAGTGATTTTGGTAGAGTTTTTCTCACGTTATAAACTCGTTCAAAAATTGACCAAAAACTACGATTAGATTTTGAATACGGCTATTTTAGACAATGAAGTCCAAGCATTTATTACAGCAAATCTTAATGCAAATTTACAAAGGCTAATTCTCAAAGGAAGTCCTTTTAAAACTGTTACTATTCAAGAATTGGTCAATCAAATAGCTGCAAAAAAGAAGGCAAAAGATAAATTGCCTACTTGGTTTAATACTGCTGAAATCTATTATCCTCCAAAGCTTTCAATAGAACAAACATCTTCAGAAATCACAGCGCAATATAAAGCTCAAATTGTACCAAAAGGAAATGCTTTTATAGATTTAACAGCTGGTTTTGGTATTGATTCCTTTTATTTTTCAAAGCGATTTAAACAAGGTGTTCATTGCGAAATTAATGCTGAATTATCTCATATTGTAGCGTATAATTATACTACGTTAGGTGTTGAAAATATACGTTGTGTTGCTCAAGATGGTATGCGTTATTTAAAAGAAAGTCATGCTATTTTTGATTGTATTTATATTGACCCTTCAAGGCGTAATAGTAGCAAAGGTAAAGTTTTTTTACTTGAAGATTATGAACCCAATGTATTAGAACATCTCGACTTTATGCTTGATAACACAAATGTAATTTTAATAAAAGTGTCACCATTATTAGATATCAGCAATGTGCTTAAAACACTTAGAAATGTAGCAGAAGTTCATTGTGTTGCTGTACAAAATGAAATGAAAGAATTACTTTTCTATATTAAAAAAGGCTTTGATAGTGCTCCGTTAATCAAAACGATTAATTTTGATAAATCAAAAATTCAAAACTTTGATTTTACTTGGAAAAACACCATAGAAACAAACTATACAATGCCTCAAAAATATTTGTACGAACCGAACAGTGCTATCATGAAATCTGGTGGTTTTGGTGCTATTGCTGCAGCTTATGTAGTAAGTAAGCTACATCCAAACTCACAGCTTTTTACACATAATGAATTGCTAGATTTTCCTGGACGATGTTTTGAAATACAAGCTATTATCAAACCGAATAAAAAAGCGATACGTCAGCTTATTCCTGAGGGAAAAGCCAATGTCACTGTTCGTAATTTCCCAAATTCGGTTGCCACATTACGCAAAAAATTTAAATTAAAAGATGGCGGTGATGATTATTTATTTTTCACCACATTATGCGACGCTAGTAAAGTACTACTGCATTGCAGAAAAATTGATAAACAGAAAATTACAAACTAATTTTTTTGTAATTTGCAAGCATCTAATTAATAATGATGAATAGAAAAAAACGCATTGCTTGGGCATTTATATCCGGTATTTTATTAGCCATTGCTTGGCCAACTTATGGCTTTCCTGTTTTTGCTTTTGTAGGCTTTGTCCCTTTGCTAGTATTGGAGTTTTTTGTACGTAATAGCATCTTAGAAAAGAAAGGGCGCAAGGTGTTATCTTATAGCTATTTTACATTTTTAGTATGGAATACTATTACCACTTGGTGGGTGTTGAAATCTACTATTTTTGGTGGTTTATTTGCTTTGTTTGTCAACTCCTTTTTGATGGCTGTTCTTTTTTGGTCGTATCATCAAGTGGCAAAACGCAGTAAATTTAATTATGCATTATTATACTTTATTGTTGTTTGGTTATCGTTTGAAAAATTTCATCTTTGGTGGGATTTTTCTTGGCCTTGGCTTAACCTTGGTAATGTTTTTGCTAGTTACAATTCTTGGGTTCAATGGTATGAATACACTGGGGTTTTTGGTGGTTCGCTTTGGGTTTTGGGTGTAAATGTTCTCGTTTTTAAAGTCTATATTCATTATTTAAAAGAGAAAGATAAAAACTTTTTTTATAAAAAATTAATAAAACCGTCTTTGTTTATTCTTATTCCGATTCTATTTTCATTACTATTAAAAAGTAATTATAAAGCACAAGGTAAGAAAGTTCATGTTATAGCAATTCAACCAAATTTAGATCCTTATAAAGAAAAGTACAGCCAATACAATGAAGACCTTGCTCGTGATGCACTGACGATAGTAGCAAAAAGTATGGATGAATCAGTAGATTATATTCTACTTCCAGAAACTTATTTATCACGAAGTGCCGACATTACACGTATGCAAAATACGCCAACCAATGTTTTGTTGCAACAGTTTATACGTAAATATCCGAAGGTCAATATCATTACTGGAGCAGATTTGGTACGTTGGTATTACAAAAAAGAAGACATAACAACAACGGCTAACAAAATACCTGATAAGCCCATTTGGTATGATCTCCATAATGCAGCAGTACAGTATAATGCAGCTGGTATTGCCACTTATTTTAAATCAAAATTGGTCATTGGCGTAGAGCATGTTCCGTATCGCAATGTGCTTAAACCCTTATTGGGCGAATTGATGATAAAACTTGGCGGCGGTCAGATGGGCACGCACGTAACACAAGAAGAACGCAGCGTCTTCAATGCGCAGTTTAAGGCTGCTCCTGTGGTTTGTTATGAATCAATTTACGGTGAATTTTGCACAGGTTATGCACGAAACAAAGCTGATTTTTTTGCTGTAATATCCAATGATGCTTGGTGGGGAAACACGCAAGGTTACAAGCAATTACTAGCTTATACGCAATTACGCGCTATTGAGAACAGACGTAGTATTGTACGCGCAGCCAATACAGGTATTTCTGCTATTATCAATCAAAAAGGAGAATTGGTTAAAACGTTAGGTTATAATCAAAAAGGTGTTGTAAAAGGTACTTTATACACCAATAAAACACTTACTATCTATAGTCAGTATGGTGATTATATTGCACGCTTAGCTATTTTAATGACTATTTTATTGCTCTTTGGTGCTTTTGCTCGTAAGAAAGGTCATTTGATTTAGAAAATGTCATTTTGAACGTAGGTGAGAAATCTCATGATAGAAACTTAAAAGGATAAGTTTTCTCGGCGCTCGTTCCTCGCTTTGTCGAAATGATAGCCCTTTTTTATTTCATAAACTCTTCATAATCACGAATATAGTCTGCTTCATCAAAAACATCGGAAGACAAAACGAGACAAACACTACCCGAAGAAAAATTTTTGAGTTCACGCCAGATATTGGTTGCTATGAGTAAGCCTTGATTGGGATTGTTAAGTGTTATCGTTTTTTGAGTTCCGTCATTCGCTTTCAAAACAACTTCAAAACTGCCTGAGACTGCAACGAGAAATTCATATTGTACCTTGTGAGCATGACCACCGCGATACGCTCCTGCTGGTACATCAAACAGGTAATAAACACGTTTAAATACAAAAGGAATAGCATCTTTCTCTAGCACAGCAAGGTTTCCGCGAGGATCCATTATGGTAGGAATTTCTAATATTTTGCAAGCACCTAGATTACTCATTATTTCGTTTTCTGTATTCATTAATTCCTGCTATGGCAATCTGCCATTTTTTTCTTATTTCACTATAATGTATGCGCTTGGTTCGCAATAAAAAATAGAGTAATTTGATAAGCCAAAGATACACTTTATTTTTTTTAAATTTATAATTCAGTGCTGCACGCGCATAAATATACCGATCACTAGCAATGTCATCGCTCGAAGTTTGTTCGGCATGTATGGCAATGGTTTCTTTATGAAAATAGGGCATTTGAAGCTTTTCTTTTACTTCGTGGAGAAAAATATAATTTTCTGAATCTTCAAAAATTGCACCCAAACCAAATTGCTCATCATAGCTGATACCTGCATTTTGTATGGTTTTGCGGTTAAAAACAATTTCGTGTGACAATATTTTGTTCAATCGTTTGTGCTTTTGGCTTGTTTTAGGATAATTCCAAAATAAAACTTCTTTTGGTGTCTGTGTTTGAAAGGTAATGACTGCTTCTTGCTTATGAATTGAAAAAGCATTTCGTATTGTAGTTTCAAAATTTTTAAAAAAAATAACATCATCATCAGTGATTAAACACAATGATTTTGTAGCATTTTTTAATGCCAAATTTCTACTTTTTGAAAGCCCAAATTCAAAACTATTTATGATTTTAATTTGCTTAGAATCAGTACTTACTACTTTTTCTTTTACAGTTTGATTAACAATAATTAAATCTAAATGAGCAAAACCATGAGGAAACATCTTATCTAAAAAATCAAGGTTATCACGATACATCGTGGCAATAAGAATTTGGAGTGTAGGTGTAGTTTCCTTCATTTATTGTATCTTTGATACGATATACAAATATAGCATTATAATTTGAGAATACTATTAATAGGAGAATATAGCCGTTTGCACAATTCATTGAAAGAAGGATTGCTTGCTTTAGGACATCATGTAGTTTTGGTTTCTTCGGGAGATTTGTTCAAAAATTACCCTTCAGATAGTAGTATTCGTCCGCGTTTTAGTAATCATAAACTGATGATGCCTTTTCGCAAAATATTCTTTAGAATATTTCGATATGATTGTGCTACTACAGAAAAAGGCTTGCGTTTTTATTTTAAATTAAAAAAACTGCACGATTTTGATGTGGTACAACTCATTAATGAATATGCTATAGAAACCCATTTACCTTTTGAAAAATATTTATTAAAAAAAACAAAAAAAAATAACAAAAAAATGTTTGTTTTGGCTTGTGGTGATGACTTTCTTACCAATACCTATTACCTTTCAGGAAAAATGCGATACAGTATTTTAAGCCCTTATTTAAACGATAAAACCAAGCACAAAACCTACCAATATTCATTAAAATACACTACAAAATCATTTAAAAAACTGCATGATTTTGTTTTTGAACAAATAGCAGGAGTCATCCCTACTGATTTGGATTATGCCATTCCATATCAAGGTGTTGCTAAAGCACTTTCTATGATTCCAAACCCTGTGAATTTGGATAAAATAAACTATCAACCTTTGAAAATTGGCAAAAAAATAATAATTTTTCACGGCGTGAATACAATGAATTATTATAAAAAAGGCAATGATTTAATTGATGCAGCTTTAGCAATTATTCAACAGAAATATGCAGCTAAAATACAGGTCATACGAGCAGAAAACTTGCCTTATAAAGATTATATCAAACTATATGACAGTGCACACATTATAATGGATCAAGTCTATGCTTTTGATCAAGGATACAATGCTTTGGAAGCTATGGCAAAAGGCAAAGTGGTTTGTACAGGAGCAGAAGTCGAATTTGAAAAATACTATGGGCTTAAGGAGAAAGTAGCTATCAATTTACGCCCTGATGTCAATGAAATAGTCCAAACACTTGAAGCATTACTAGCTAATCCAGCAGAACTCATTGCTATTGGAGAACGCGCTCGTCTATTTATAGCGCAGCATCACAATTATAAAAAAATTGCATCACGCTATATTGCTTCTTGGAAATCTGTAGATTAAAAAATTACTCAATAACAGCTGATAAGCCTAAAGATTGCAGCCGCTCGCAAGGCTGTTTTAGCACCTCGATAGCTCCAGTTTTTACGGCACATTTCCCTTTGTAATGTACCAAAACAGTGCATTGCTCTGCTTGAATAGGTGTGTGTTCACAGATATCAATTAAAGCATCTATTACAAAATCAAAAGTGTTGACATCATCATTGTATAATACAATTTCGTTTTGTTTTGTCTCTTGCTCTAATACAGCAACGTCTTCTTGCTCTTCGTATTGTTCTTGTGTACTCATAACTAATGAATTTGTTTGACAAATGTACAAAATATTTGGAAGCTAAAAAGTACAAGTTAACAGTAAAACCTAAAATTCAAATGAAATAAAGCTTTTTTAATTTAAAAAATGATTTTTACTAATAATAAAGTACTTTTGTAGCATCTAAAATATTTATTATGCTTAACGGAAAAATTATTTATGACGGTTATACTTTTGATGATGTGCTTTTAGTGCCAGCATATTCCAACGTATTGCCCAATACTGTAAGTCTAAAAACAGCATTGACTCCAAATATAACTTTGAACATGCCCATTTTGAGTGCTGCAATGGATACGGTAACCGAAAGTGCAATGGCAATAGCGATGGCGCAAGCAGGAGGTTTGGGTTTTATTCATAAGAATATGAGTATTGCTGCACAAGCAACAGCAGTTAAGCAAGTAAAACAGTTTGCAGTTGATACCAATCTTTTTCCGAATGCACTCGTAGATACAGCCGGCAAACTCCTTGTTGGTGTTGCCGTAGGAGTAGCCGCTAATTTAATGGAACGTACAGAAGCCTTGATACAATCAGGAGCTGCTGTTATTACTTTAGATTCTGCACATGGACATTCACAAGGTATTATTGATGCCGTAGCACAAATTAGAAAAGCTTTTCCTTCAATAGCTATTATTGCAGGAAACATCGTTACTGCAGCAGCAGCGCAGGCATTGGTCGATGCAGGTGCTAATGCGGTAAAAGTGGGCGTTGGTCCTGGCTCTATTTGCACCACACGTGTAGTAGCAGGAGTTGGAGTTCCGCAGCTGACAGCTATTAATTTGGTTTACGAACAACTAAAAGACCAAAATATAGGAATTATAGCTGATGGCGGCATTAAACATTCTGGAGAAATAACCAAAGCCTTAGCTGCAGGAGCACATTGTGTGATGTTAGGGAGTTTGTTGGCAGGAACAGCAGAAGCGCCTGGAGAAATCATTATTCACGAAGGTAAAAAATACAAATCATATGTTGGTATGGGTTCGCTGGTAGCTATGGAACGTGGTAGCAAAGACCGTTATTTTCAAGAGAACAAAAAGAAATTAGTTCCCGAAGGCATTGAAGCATTAAAACCCTACAAAGGGAGTGTTAGCGCTATTCTGTACCAGCTTACAGGTGGTTTGCGATCAGGAATGGGATATTGTGGTACTGCAACTATCCAGAATCTTCGTACAGATGCTCGCTTTGTAAAAATCTCGAATGCAGGCTTGATAGAAAGTCATCCGCACGATGTGATGATAAGTAAAGATGCTCCGAATTATAATAAGTAGTGTAATTGTTTGTGAAAAATTGAAAGCAGAAATTATAAATCAGCCCTATTCGCAGTCGGGATTGGATTAAATTTACTGATATATGGGAAATTAGAATAAAAAAGTTTTAGCATTCATCACTCATAACTACAAACTAAAAAAAGGATGTAACAATTTTCAAACTCATTCGTCTAACTAATACAAGACCGATAATCTTGTGTTCAACTAACCAAGGAACGATTTAATGAACCAAAAAGAATTTATAGCGTTGATAACGCCTTTTAAAGATAAACTATTCCGTATAGCAAAGCGGCTTTTAGTTTCTCATGATGAAGCACAAGATGCGACGCAAGAGGTTTTATTAAAGCTTTGGATAAATAAAGAAAAATTAAAAAATTATAAAAACGTAGAAGCTTACGCTGTTACGATGACTAAAAATTATTGTTTGGACCGACTAAAATCAAAACAAGCAGCCAATATAGCCATTAAGCCAATACATAATTTTAGAACCAGTAATGATTTAGAACAACAAATAACAACAAGCGATAGCAGCAATCACGTGAATACGATTATTGATTCACTGCCAGAACAAGCCCGATTAATCATTCAGTTGCGTGACATTGAGCAATATAGTTTTGAAGAAATTGCTCAAATGCTTTCAATGAAAGAAACAACAGTACGTGTAGCCTTATCGCGAGCACGAAAAACAGTAAGAGAACAATTAATAGCAAAACATAATTATGGAATTAGCTAATATAAAAAAGATAGTAGAAAAATATTTTGATGGAAACACATCACTTGAAGAAGAAAAAGCTTTACAAAAGTATTTCGCTCAAGCACATGTTCCAGAAGAATTACAAGCGTATCAACCGCTATTTCAATTTTTTGAAACCAATACAGACGAAAGTTTTAATATGGACACGCTTGTCTTGCCAACCACTCCAAAAAAATCTAAACTAATTATTATGAGTTGGTTTGCTGCAGCGGCATCGTTAGTATTACTCGTGAGTATTTACTTTCAACAGTCGAAACCGCACTATTCTAAAGCAGAACAAATCGCTGCTTATATGGAGTATAAAAAAGCCATGTATCTACTTGGTGGCGAGATTAACAAAGGGGTAGCACAGCTAGCTGTGATTGATACCTATGAACAAACAAAAAATAAAATTATCAAAAAATAAAAAATCATGAAAAAATTACTAATAGTATTCAGTTTTATACTAACGGCGCAAGTTAGTTTTGGACAATCTATCTTCGATAAATTTGAAGACAATGATGAAGTGGCCACAGTGGTTATCAACAAAAAAATGTTTGAAATGATTTCAAGCATCAGTGATGAAGTAGATGGCGATGATGCTAAAGAATTTGCTTCTGTAGCAAAAAGTATTACGGAATTAAAAATTTTTACTACCGAAGACACCAAAGTGGGAGAAGAATTTAAAGCTGTAATGAAAAAATACATTGCTAGTGAAAAATTAGTTGAACTTATGCGTGTCAAAGACAAAGGGCAAAGTGTCAAAGTCTATGTGCGCGAAGGGAATTCAGAAAATTTCGTGAAAGAACTTATCATGTACGTTAAAGATACCGATGGTCAAAACGTACTGATGACACTTACAGGAAATATTGACCTTAGAAAAATAGGAAAAATAGCAGACAAAGTTAAAGGAGCAGAATCTTTAAAAAATATAAAAGTAAAAACGAAATAAGATGAAAAAGTTACTTATAGTACTCCTTGCTCTTGTTGGTTTAAGCGCTTGTAAAGATGCAACTGTAGAAAATTATTTTGTTGATAATGCAGAAAAAGAAGGCTATTTTGCTTTAGATTTACCAGCAAGTTTGATTCAAATGAAAACGGGTATTAGCCCAGAAGCAAAAAAAACCTTGTCAAGTATCAAAAAAATGAATATCATTGCAATGAAAAAAGAAGGCAATGCGGCGCATTATACAACCGCACATAAAAAGTTTAAAGCCTTGCAAAAGAATACGACTTATGAAGATTTAATGCGATTTAAAAACGTAGGAACACAGTTCAGTGTTAAGATTTTAGGTGAAACTGATGCTGTAAAACAAATACTCATCTTTGCAGACAATAAAGATATGGGATTTGGTGTAGCACGCATTTTGGGTGATGAAATGAATCCTGGGAAAATAATACAGCTAAAGAATGAGATGGGTAATATAGACATAGACGGCAATCAATTATCTGTATTGCATAACCTTCTTAACTAATCTGGCTGTACTTCAGTTAATTAATTTTAACATAAAGCGTGAAATTTATTTTTCACGCTTTTTTCATTAAAAACAATTTCTCTTTCTCTTTTAAAAGCTGTATTTTTGATAATCAAAATAAAGATGATGAATAAACAAGTAAAAATAGCGGTAATAGGTGGTGGTTCTTGGGCTACTGCCATAGTAAAGATGCTCTCAGAAAATTTGGATACTGTGGGTTGGTATATGCGTAATGAGCAAGCCATTGCGCACATTAAAAAAGAAGGTAATAACCCCAATTATATTAGTTCGGCACAGTTTGACCCTTCAAAATTAGCCTTGAGCAGTGATATTAATGCAGTTGTTTCTAATGCAGATTATATAGTTTTGGCTATTCCTTCTGCGTTTTTGCTCACAGGCTTAGAAGATTTGACCGTTTCTTTTGAGGGTAAATTTATTTTTTCTGCTATAAAAGGTATCGTTCCTGAATCGAGTTTAATTGTTGGTGAACACCTCAATCAATATATGAATGTACCTATTGACAAAATAGGTGTTATCACAGGTCCTTGTCATGCCGAAGAGGTTGCTTTAGAGCGTTTGTCGTATTTGACTGTTGCTAGCCAAAATCAAAAAGCCGCAAAGCTGATGGCAGCAAGCATATCGTGCTATTATATCAAAACCAAAATTTCTGATGATATTTATGGCACCGAAAATGCTGCTGTCTTGAAAAATATCTATGCTATAGCAGCAGGAATTGCCCACGGTTGTGGCTTTGGTGATAATTTTCATGCTGTACTGATGTCTAATGCTATTCGTGAGATAGGACGCTTTATCAATCAAGTAAAACCTATAGCGCGCGATATCAATGACTCTGCCTATTTAGGTGATTTATTGGTAACTGGTTATTCTACATTTAGTCGTAACCGCTGGTTTGGGACGATGTTGGGCAAAGGTTATTCGGTTAAAGCGGCAATGGCAGAAATGAATATGGTTGCCGAAGGTTATTATGCTGTAAAAAGCATTCATCAACTGAATAAAAAATATGGCATCAGTATGCCAATAGCAGAAACGGTTTACAAAATTATTTATAAGGGTAAAAATGCCAAAAAACAGTTGAATAAATTAACCGATTTATTGGATTAACTCTTATGAGTGAAAACAATGTGTTAATTTGAAAACGTGTTGATGTGTTGATTGAAAATTTAAATAATACAAATTTTTATTATTTAAACTCAAATGATTCTTCCAAATCCCAATTTGCACGAACATCCAATGGTTTTGGAAAAAAGACTACTTTTTCAGCTAATGTTTGTGTTGCGAAATTGCCTGCATCCCATTTTTTATTATTGTTTTGGTCAATAAGAATACGTACCAAATATGTAG
>JALSVQ010000032.1 GCA_027073495.1 Flavobacteriaceae bacterium
CATTTCTGTATTCTCGCTTGATGTAGTAATTATTATTATAACTAAAGCCATACCAATTGATACCACTTGTAGTGAGCCCTTTTATTCGTGATGATATTTCTTTAAACCTAAAATACTGGCTGTCTTGACCAAAACTACTATTAAAATCTAATGATTTTCTAAAATAAAACGTAGGTCTGTACAGTGCATTCATCCAATAGCTGTTTCCTGTATAAAGTTCATCCAATGACGCATCATACATATTGGCAAGCATTTCTGCCGCAACAGCTTCTTTTTTTGTACCCTTTAAGATAAACTCCCACGTTTCTTCTTGTCCTGGAGCAAGTTTATCTCTAAATGTTTTGGTTGCAATACGTAGTTCGTGTGGTTTATAGACTACAGGAATTTGAATAGTACCTGATTGCGAAGTGTTTTTGTTTACCCAATAATAATGTACTGAAAACCCTCCTCTGTCTGCTTCGGTTACGGGTAGCGTTATGGTTTTTCGCTCATTGCTCAAATGATAGCTTTGTTTGGACAAACTGCCTTTTTTCTCTACCCAAATATTAAGCCAAAAC
Source organism: Flavobacteriaceae bacterium (assembly GCA_027073495.1). Lineage (GTDB taxonomy): Bacteria > Bacteroidota > Bacteroidia > Flavobacteriales > Flavobacteriaceae > JALSVQ01. Next base: position 558 of record JALSVQ010000032.1, read on the forward strand.
TCAGGTGAGGCAGTAGCAAACGTTATATTTACCGTATCATACGGTTTGTAATTTGCTTTATCTTTTTTTATTTCAAACAAAGCATTATCAGCTATTTGCGTATCGTTAGGTGAAAAGACATCAAAACGACTTTCCTCTTTTACAGGATTATCGAAACGGTCTTTGGTTTCGATTACAATATGATATTTGCCACTTTTCCAATCCGAAATTTTATTAAGTGCTAATGTATCTACTTTGGCTGTGGTTTTAAACGAATTGGAATAAACCAATGCGCCATCTTTCCATTTTTTGCTATCAAGCTCATTGCTGTATGGATCATTAGGAAACAATTGATGAAATGCTGCTTCACTAAATTTTGGAAGTTCTGGAGCTTCCCAAGGTCTTGGTCTATACGCTACCTTTGGCGCTTGAAGTTTGTATATTTTGACAGTACCTTCCGCAGGAACTTGCGAGCCATTAAGGTTTTTGGTGCTTATAACAAGTGTATTATCATCTTTTGTTTTATCCAAAGGTGATGCAATAATCACTTGCGCTTCCATACTGTGATAGCCCACACGTACCGTACTTGAGGTACTGTGTGTTTCGCCATTAATATCGGTAATGTCTGCTGTAACTTCGTAGTTGAACACAGGATAATACGATTTGTCTGTTTCTAAATCAGGAAGTGCATTAAAAGCAATCGTAAATTCGCCTTTGCTATCTGTTGTGGTTTCGCTGTGCGTTATTTCTTGCTCGTTTGTATTATCCGAAATATCATAATACCAAAAGCACCATCGCGGTATTTTTACACTACGTTTTACACGGTAACTAACCTTTGCATCGGTTATTTTTGCACCTGAAAATGCTGTTGCCGTTCCCGTGATTTTAACCGTATCATTCACCCGATAAGTCTTTTTTATAGTATTGAATTTTGCTTCAAATTTAGGGCGTTTATATTCTTCTACTTGGATGTATTTAGAAGCGTATGTGTTCTCTTTCAATAGTTTATAGTTGGTTTTAGCCTCAATACGAAAAGAACCGTTTAGACCATCTGAAGGCAAACTAAATGCTCCTGTAAAAGAACCAAAGTCATTGCTGATTAAATTCAATGTTTTTATTTTTTGCCCATTGGAATCATAGAGTGTTACCGCTATTTTCTTTTCGGGTAAAACAGTAGTCTTAAGTTCTTTGGTTTTGGACAAAATACCTTTAAAAAACACTTTTTGCCCAGGTCTGTATATTGAGCGGTCTGTAAACAAAAATAAATTATGATTGGTATAAGCACGATGCTTACCATCATAAATATAATCACGTGATAAGCTATTGAAAGTGGCTTTGTCATTGGGTGTGCTTACACTTGTTGCTGAACTCACATGATAGCCCTCAGGAATTTTGTAGTAGGCAAATCCACCTGCATTGGTACCGAGATGAATGATTTTTGTTTTTTTGCTTTGCCAATGTTCTATCTCAAAATTAATAGCTGCATTAGGAACTGCAGCTCCAGTAATACGGTCAAGTATCTGTATAACTTGCTGTTTTTTGTCAGCTGTTTTCAAGAGGGTAAGATTGCTAAATTGCAATTGATTTCGCTTAATAGCTTTGTAGTTTTCTGGATTGTCTAAAGATTCATAATGACTTAGCAATAGATAGTTTCCATAATCTTGTGCAGGAATTACAATTTCGGTGCTGTGCGTTCTGAAATCACCAACTTTTGGCAAGGTGGTTTCCCAAGATTTTTTGAGTTCAAAAGTCTTGATAAGTGCTATTTTTAAACTGTCTGCTTTATAGGCAGTGCTTAAACTGTTTAGTTTTTCAAATTGCTCATCAGTTACTTTGTACAATGCCAAATGCAGTTTATTCGTGTTTTGGTAAGACACATAACTATAACTCGGCTGGTTTTTTGGAATGGTTTTTTCAAATTTTAGATTTAATGATTTAGTCAAAATTCGATTCGATAATGCTTCGCAAAATGAGGCGCCTTGACTGTCTGGATATTTAAGTATAGTATTAGCACAGTATTCAAAGGCTTTTTTTCTAGCCCATTTTTCAGGGCTATTGTAATAATAATTTGCAATATCATAATGCAATATCGCTACCTCATCATAATCTTTGTATTTTGCTGCTATATAGTTTAAGGTACTATAATATAACTCATTATTATTTTTTATAGAACAGTTATTATTGACATAAACCAACCGCTCACGCTCTAAGTAAATTAGCCTGTCACTATAATTATTAGCTGTATAAAACTGAAGGAGTTTTTGGTAAATCTGTAATGCTTTATACGGTTTTGATAAGCTGTCTTTAGTTCTTATTTTGTGGTTGATAAACGTATCGGTGTCACTGATATACACTTCATCATCCATAGCAAATGAGCTATTCGTTTTAGGCAAGTCAATACTGCTTTTTTTATAAAAATGCAAAGCACGATGCGCCAAGAAAGCGTATAATGTTGGACGATATTTGCTCATAGATCCAACGTCAATAAAGGCATCATATTGCTTAATAGCTGTTTTTGTTAATAGTGCTTTATCTGCTAATGATTGTTGATATAGTTTGTCTATTTCTAGATAAAGCGTTTGCAAATCCCAAGTTCTAAAATCGTGTTTATCAACCTTAGCATCTGTTTTGGTTCTATCGCGGAATTGCCATTGATGTTGCGTATAATACTGAGTATAGAGTTCGGCAAGAATAGCCGTTAATATATTGCTTGTAGGCTTTTTACTATGAACAATTGTTTCTTTTAATCGGTCAATAATAAGCAACTGCGCATCTTCTTCTAGCAGCAAAGCAAATTTAGATTGATACATAAAGCATTTAATCTGCTGTGGTACATTGTTCTTGTGCTTGGCTTTTTTGTAGATTATATTGACTTGTTCAAGTGCAGATTTACTTTTATTATCAATTTCTAGATGTTCTACTTTTTCCCAAAGTTTAGCATAATCTTTAAATTGTTGCGCTTGCGCAAAAAGTGTAAAAAGCAAGGTGAAAACTAGTAGATTTGATTTTTTCATAACAAGCATGTTTGTTTCTTGCTAAGGTACAAAAAAAGTGCCAAAAACCAAGTGTTGAAAATTTAGGCTGGAATACTATCAATCACTATTCTCTGACACCATACTACTGAGTGCTTCGCTATAAGACAATAGACTTTGAATTAGTCCAGTAATATGCCAAAAAAATAATTTAACTTCATAGTAAATGAAAGAATTACTTTATCGCATTCTCAAATCCTCAAATTATTTTACAAATTCAACTTCAAAAAGTTTACTCCAGTTTTTTCCTGTGATATAAAAATGTTTGTTTTCTGGGTTATAAGCAATACCATTGAGCACATCCAGTTGATTGTGTTGTAGCACTTTTGCTTTAAGTCCTTGCATATTGAGTACTTTTTCTACGGTTCCCGTTTTAGGATCGACAACTACCATGGCATCTTTTTGATAGACATTGGCATAGATTTTTCCATCAACCCATTCGAGTTCATTGAGTCTTGGTACAATGGCAGCATCAGTCGCTACAGAAATCATACTTTTTTCTTCCAAGGTATTGGGATCTAAAGTCCAAATAGCATTTGTGCCATCAGATTTATAGATATTTGCACCATCATTGCACAAGCCCCAACCTTCAGTGCTGTATTTGTAATTGAATGTTTTTTCTTGCTTAAATGTAGCTTTATCATAGACAAAACCAATACCACTTTGCCAAGTGAGTTGGTATATTTTATCATTTAAAATAGTTATCCCTTCACCAAAATACTTATCATCTAAAGCTATTTTTTGTAATACTTTCCCATCTGTTAAATTTACTTTACGCAATGTAGATTGTCCGCGCTCTCCTGTACTCTCATATAGTACGCCATCGTGAAATTCAAGCCCTTGTGTGTAAGCGTAGCGATCGTGCGGATATTCTTTAATGATTTTGTAGGTGTACAACTCAGGTTTGTTTCGTGCAAGTTCAATAACGGCAACGGCAAAAGCTATCATTTTATCTTTTTGATATACTTTGGCTTTCAAATTGTGTAAGCCTACGTTTTCATTATCCAAACTAAAATCAAAAGTTGTTGCATTTGTTTTTTTAATACGTGTATTATCTATATAATAAACAATAGAATCTGCTTTTACATTTTTTTTGTTTTCCATTTGAAATGTAACAGTACTTCCTTGTTTGAATTTTTGATTGTGACTTGGACTCGTCACTTTAAAAGAACGTTTATTGAGCACCTCTTCTTTACATGAAGCAAATAGTACAATGCTGAGTAGTAATAATATGTTTTTTTTCATTGTTTTTTTATTCAATAATATTTTGTCAAAAGTAGTATTAATTTGATAAAATAAAATAATTCTGTCTTATAAATAATAGTAGATCTGTTTTATTTAGCCAATTTGCGCAATGCAACCCATTGCTTGAGCATTTCGCGAGAGTCTTGTGCAGGATAGCCTAATACTGTTTTCCCTGCTTCAACATCATTAATTACCCCAGAACCGCCACCTACTGTAGCTCCAGAATGTATAGTAGTATGATCGGTTATAGAAGCGCTTCCTCCTATAATAACGCCGTCACCAAGTGTCACAGAACCTGCAAGTCCACTACTTCCTGCCATTATGCAAAATTTACCCAATACACAATTGTGTCCTATTTGAACCAAATTATCTATCTTACAACCATCACCAAGAATAGTTGCGCTATATTTACCTCTATCTACACAAGAGTTCGCGCCAATTTCTACATAATCACCAATAATGACATTACCAATATGTTGAATTTTCACTAAGCCTTGACCATTTTCTGCAGGGCGATAACCAAAACCATCGGCACCAATACTTACATTATTATGAAAAATGCAATGCTTCCCGATAATACTGCGTTCACGGATAACCGTACCCGACCAAATAGTAGTATGTGCTCCAATACTACTATCATCTAGTATGGTAACATTTGGAAATACAATCACATTATCTTCCAAAACTACATTTTTGCCAATATAGCACCCAGCTCCTATCTGGCAGTTAGCTCCAATTGTAGCTGTTTTGTGTATAGTGGCATTCGGTGAAATATCGGCTTCAAAATCGGGTAATGCTGGTGCTAAAAGAGCTAAAACTTTTCCCATTGCCAAATCAGGGTTTTTCACTTTGATAATAGCTTTGTTTGCTTTAGGCTCAATTTTTAAATTCGCACCAACTATTACTGCACTTGCTGCTGTAGTTTCCCATTTTGATAGGTATTTTCGACTTCCTATAATAGTTATTTGATTTTCCTTGGCTTTTTCTAGCTCTTCAGCTCCTGTTATCTGGCAATTGGTATCGCCTATAAGTTCCCCTTGAAGTAAGGTATTGAGTGCTGTAATACTATATGATTTCATCTGATTGTTTTTCTGCTGTAAATGTATTGTTTTTTTATGTTAATACAAAAAAAAGGTTGCCTTATGAATAATTCACAAGGCAACCTATAATCAAATAAAAAATCTAAATATTTACTATATAAATAATAAATGCGTTCCATCAATGTCTGCACGTTGATAAAAATCTCCAATAGTGAGAATACCATCTAAATCATCAATTAAATCTTTTTCTTCCAAATGAAACATTTCTACAGCCAGTTTACAAGCCCAAAGACTTACGCCAGAATCTGAAAGAATTTCTAAAAATTCATCTACTGGTGGCATATCGAGTTTTTCCATTTCTTTTTTCATCATTTTAGATGCAAAAGCTTCCATACCAGGCAAACCACCAAGTAGTGTTGGCATATGCATTGCAGGGTTTCCTACTGTTGCAATTTTTAATTCGTTTAATTTGTCTTTTTGGATTGCTTCCAAACCAAAGAATGTAAAGAATATTTCTGCTTCTATACCTTCCATTCGCGCACCATTTGCCATTATAAATGCAGCATAAACACTGTCTAATGTAGCTTTAGAGAGCACAAATAACATTTTTTTTACTTTTGTAGCCATAATATTATTTTTTAAGTGGCTAGCTTGACTAGCCACTAATTAATTTTTGATTAAATACAACTTTTTGGTTTTGGAATTCCTGCTATAAGTGTAGAAATTTTCAAAGGTCCTCCAGGGAATAAATTGTAAAACTCTTTGATATTAAATTTGCCACTTTTTTTGATTCCACGTATAGAAAGAGCTTCTTCATTTTTATATTTTTCTTGAAGATAATCTATAACCATCCAGTGGCCGTCTGTTAGTTCAATATTTTTTTCTTTAGCGAGTTCCGCTGCTACTTCTTTGTCCCATTGTGAGAAGTCAGTTAAGTAGCCTTCTTCATTAACATTTATCGTTTTGTTTCCTATTACTTTTTCCATGATTTTTACTATTTAAATTAATTATTTTTAGTTTTCTACTGTGTCATATTTTTTTCCTGATTCACTCATTGTAGCTGATACAAATGGAATGTGAGTTCCTTTGATAAGCATGTTCCAATAAATCCATCTAAAGGCGAGTTTACCCATATGGTTCATTCTACTCTCTTTAAGAAGCTTGAGTGGTCCTAAGCCTGGGAAAGGGAATGTTCCCTCAACAGGTTCGTGTGTATAGTTAAAATCAATTAACAATGCTTTTCCGTGTCCTGTTTCTATAAAACAGTTTGCATGACCATCAAATTCTTCTTTTAATGGCTCATTATTGATGAATCGCATTATATTCTCTGTTAATATTTCAGCTTCAAAATGAGCAACTGAGCCTGCTTTTGATGCTGGTAAATTGGTAGCGTCTCCAATTGCAAAAATATTCTCGTGTGCTTTAGATTGTAGTGTCGCTTTGTTGGTAGGGACAAAATTCATATCATCACCTAATCCAGAGCGTTCTATCATTTCGTCTCCAAGATTTGTTGGAATGGTTACCAATAAATCATAATCAACTTCACGTTCGCCATAATCAACTATTTTATTATTTTTAAAATCAACACGTTCAATATCAAAATCAGTTACTTCCTTAATACCTTTTTCTTCTAATAAGTGATGTAATGCTGCGGTAGCTTTTGGTTTAGTAAAAGCACCCTCAAGTGGCGTTACATAGGTTATTTCTACTTTGTCACGCATCCCTTTATTGGTAAAGTATGAGTCTGCCAAGAAAGCAAATTCAAGCGGTGCAACAGGACATTTAATGGGCATTTCTGTAATATGAACGATTAGTTTTCCTCCCTTCCATTCACGAAGCTTATCACGTAAGCCTTTTGAGCCTTCGTAGGTATAAAAATCAAAAATATTTTTGTGCCAGTTATCTTCTTTCATTCCTGGTGTTTCTTGTGGAGCTATTTTGGTACCTGTAGCTACAATAAGAATGTCATAAGGCACAGTTTCATGTTCGAGTTTTACCAAATTTTCATCAGCAATAATCCTATCAATTTTTTGATTGATGTAACGTGCTCCTTTTGGAATGTATTTTTTACCTTTTTTCTTTACATCTTTTGTTTTGTACAAGTCAAAAGGTAAGAATAAAAATCCTGGTTGATAATAGTGTGTTTTGTACTGATCAATAATGGTGATTTTCCATTGCTCTTTGTCTAACTTATGAATCAAGTGATTTGCCATCATCGTTCCTGATGTCCCTGCTCCGAGTATTACGAGATTTTTCATACTATAATATTTAATTGATAAATTTGATTATCTGTTTTTAAATTATAGTACAAATTTACGGCGCTACAAACCCTAACTTTATGACAAAAATCTTAGGTTAAGAAAAAAGATTTTCGTATGTATAAGTAAAACTGATTTAAATCAGTTTTAGCAAAAAAAAAGGCTTTAGAATCTATTCGTTCTAAAGCCTTTTAAATTATTTATCAAGATGAATTTATCTTGTTCCTCCGTGTCCTTTACCTACAACAAAAAGTATTTTAATATTTAAGTAAGTAAAAATAAATAATTGAACCAATACACAGTTCATCATAAATTTTTGTGTTTTTGATATTGTTTTTATCATAATTATATTGTTTTTATTCTGGTATAAGCCACCAGAAAGGTTTTAATTTAGCTTTATAAATAAACATATAGTGTAAGGCAAGTTTGAGCCAATGTCCTGCTAGCCCATAGCTCCCAATTGTATTTTTTAATTCACGACCGCCTGTATCAGGATATTTTTTATAATCTGGAACAATAGGAGTCATTGTCATTGAAATACCAGTACCTCTAAATAATCCATAACCAGAAGATGCAACGCAAGCAGCACCCATATTACCCATTGAGCCTTTATGACTCGCTGTCATAGTATTGTTTTTTACCATATCAGTAATATTGTCTGCTACAACTTTTGCAGAGATACCAGAAGGCATTCCTGTACGTGGTGGCGCAGGAAATATAGCTCTACCATTTACAGATTTACGTGGTTTAGAAATAGCATGTGGTGGTGCAAAAGCAATACCTGGTGCAAATATATTTGCATAACTTGGGTTTTGATAAGTCTCTGGCCAATCTTGTACAGTCCATTCTTCATAAGGACGTTTGGTATAATCGGCATCAACTTTCATAAAGCCATTAGGAGCAAATAATTTCTCAGTTATTTCATTGCCATTTTTATCAAAGGCTTTAAAACCATGACCTGAGAAACTTGGTATCAACATACCAAAATCAAAAGATTCACTAGCTTCTACTCCATCCAAAGTTTCATAAAAAGCAGTATTGTTTTCTATTTTATAAACTCCAGCACGTTTAATCCATTTAATGTCTCTATCATTAAAAACCATTTCGCCCAATTCTTTGGAAGTGAGTTGTTCTCCAAAAACATTGAAAACACCACCATCTACACCAAAGTCTCCAAGCTCATATTCATTAGATATCCAAGTAATGGTTGCTTTATCACGTACCTTGTAACGTCTTAACTCGTGATCAATATTTAAGATGTATTCAAAAGCAGCGCCTTGACAAGTAGCAAGCGCATGCCCTGAACCAACAAGTATTTTTACGTGCTCACCTTTCTTCATACGTTGAATGAGCTTGTCTAATTCGTGCCATGCATGTTCTGCATGTGTGTATGTACAAACCGACACTAGGTTATTGGTTTCTGGAATTAATCCCGGAGTAGCTTCAAAATTTAATTTTGGCCCTGTACCATTGACCAAAAAGTCATAACTAACTTTTTCTTGTTTTCCTTTGTTATCTCCAGATACATATTCTACCAAGATATAGCCTTTTTCTTCTTGACTATCTCCTTCTGGATGAAAGGAAATGGCTTTTGCCAAAATATGCTTAATCTTTGCTTTTTTGTAGATAGGAGCTAATGGAAACACAAGATGCTTGCGTTTCATACGTCCTACTCCTAGCCAGATATTGGAAGGAATCCATTGGTAATTACTATTAGGAGAAACCATAATTACCTCATGGTCTTTTCCGAGAGTTTTATTTAAAAAGGAAACAGCAGTATGTCCAGATACTCCAGCTCCTAAAACGACTATTTTTGCCATAATGTTACTTAAATTGAATTATCGTTAGCAAAAATACATCGAATTGTCCTATTTAACTAATTTTAGACAAAGCGTATTTGTAACAAATGTTACTGATTATCAATTGTTAAACAGCAAGCTCGACAAGCAAAGGACAATGATCAGAATGCTTCGCTTCGGGCAATATAATGCTTCTTTTTATTTTTTCTTTCAAGGGCTCACTTACCATATGATAGTCAATACGCCATCCTTTGTTATTATTTCTCGCATTGGCACGGTAGCTCCACCACGTGTAGTTATGCGGTTCAGGGTTTAAATACCTAAAACTATCTATGAATCCACTAGCAATAAATTTGCTCAGCCACGCACGTTCTTCAGGTAGAAAACCAGAAGAATTTTTATTTGCCACTGGATTGTGAATGTCTATTGCTTCGTGGCAGATATTATAGTCACCACAAATTAGCAGATTCGGATGAGTTTCTTTTAATGCAGTAACATAAGTTAAAAATTCATCCATATAATTAAACTTAAATGCTAAACGCGCACTATTGGTACCTGAGGGAAGGTATAAACTCATAACAGATACACCATCAAAATCGGCACGTAAGTTTCGCCCTTCAAAATCCATCGTTTCAATGCCTGTGCCATAAACTACATTATTAGGTTTTATTTTAGAAAGAATAGCAACACCACTATAGCCTTTCTTTTGTGCAGAATACCAATAATTATATTTATAACCAATTGCCTCCAAAGCTGCAATATCAACTTGTTCTTCCATTGCTTTTATTTCTTGCAGACAGACCACATCTGCGCCAGTAGTAGCAAGCCATTCAACAAATCCTTTTTTCATCGCAGCGCGTATGCCGTTTACATTATAAGAGATAATTTTCATCTATTCTTAGTATTTAAATATTGCTCCAAACTTACAATTTTTAATTCAAAGTACTTTATTTCTTTATTAAATTTACATTTTTAATAAAATAATCAATATTAAATTACAAAATAAAAGCATTATTAATATAAAGCTTTTAATAATAAACAAAAAGCAAGTTGTTTGCATTGTAATTAATTAAAGAAAAAAAACAATGTGTGGAATACTAGCTATTATAGGAAAAGATATTGATGTAGCTCAAGCTAAAGAATTATCAAAACGAATGTCGCATCGCGGGCCTGATGAAAGTGATTTAGTACAAACAGCAGCTGGGCATGTATTGAGTCACGAACGGTTATCTATTATTGATTTAAATACAGGACGTCAGCCAATACAAGGGACAGGTAAAGCATGGATGATACATAATGGCGAAATATACAATCACAAAGCATTGAAAGAAAAGGAACTCAAAGACCATGTTTTTTGCACAAACTCAGATTCTGAAGTCATTGTACATCTTTATGAAAAATATGGCTACGATTTTATATCGAAACTAGATGGTGTTTTTGCTTTTGTAGTTGTCGACGGAGATGATTTTATTGTAGCACGTGACCCAATTGGCGTGAAACCACTCTATTATGGAAAAGACAGCGCAGGACGTTACTATTTTGCTTCGGAGATGAAAGCTTTAGCAGACGCATGCGAAATGTTTGAAGCCTTTCCTACCGGGCATTATTTTACTAAAAAAACTGGCTTTGTACGCTATTACGTTCCTACTTGGTTTGATGCTAAAAAAGCAACTAAAGCATTAGACTATGACAAGCTTCGCAATGGATTAATTAAAGCTACCGAAAAACGTTTGATGGCAGATGTGCCTTTGGGCGTTTTGCTTTCTGGAGGTTTGGATTCATCTTTGACTTCTGCTATAGCAATGCGCTTGTTAAAAGAAAAAGGCAAAGAACTGCATTCTTTTTCTATTGGTTTAGAAAAAGAATCACCAGATTTGCAAGCGGCCAAAAAAGTAGCTGATTTTCTAGGAACTAGACATCACGAAATTTATTTTACCATAGCAGAGGGGATCGCTATTATTAAAAAATTAATTTGGCATCTCGAAACTTATGATGTCACTTCAATACGTGCTAGCACACCGATGTATTTTCTGAGTCAAGCAATAGTCGAATCGGGAGTCAAAGTTGTACTCTCAGGCGAAGGAGCCGATGAAATGTTTGGTGGCTATCTGTATTTTAAAAATGCACCTAGCACGAGTGAATTTCAGAAGGAAACCATTAGGAGAGTACGCTTGCTTTCTACATCAGATTGCCTGCGTGCAGACAAATCTACGATGGCTCACGGACTAGAAGCACGTGTTCCATTTTTAGACAACGATTTTCTAGCTACTGTAATGCGCATCAGTCCGCAAGAAAAGGAAGCAAAAACATATAATGGTATTGAAAAATATATTTTGCGCAAAGCATTTGACACTCCTGAAGACCCATTTTTACCCAACGAAGTGCTTTGGCGTCAAAAAGAGCAATTCTCTGACGGTGTTGGTTACAGCTGGATTGACACATTGATTGCGCATTGTGAATCTCAAGTAAGTGCTGCCGATTTTGAGCAAGCAAGCAAACTATTTCCTCACAATACGCCAACAAGCAAAGAAGCGTTCTTTTACAGAACACTGTTTCACGAACATTTTCCACAAGATGCAGCGGCAAAAACAGTGCTAAAATGGATACCAAAATGGCAAGAAAACACAGACCCGAGTGGACGAGCCAACATAAGTCATGTAACAGCAGATATGGTGCAAATGAATAGCGCTTCTTAGTACAAATAATTATTAAAATAATTGAAGTTTTATTTCTTTGTATTTCTTATTTTTGCGAATGGAAAAATCAGAAAATAATCTTAAAAATACTGTGTTATGAAAAACGGAATAGTTATTTTAGACTTCGGTTCGCAGTATAATCAACTGTTAGTAAAAAAAATACGTAAGATGGGTGTCGTAGCGCATCTTATACCTTATAATAGTTCCATTGCTACAATACAGTCTTTTGAACCAAAAGGTATTGTACTATCTGGAGGTCCCGCTTCGGTTTATCTTGATAATGCCTTTATGCCAGATAAAGCTTTGTTTGATTTGAATATTCCTATTTTGGGTATTTGTTATGGCATGCAGCTATTGGCTAAGATTTACAATGGAAAAGTAGCACGTGCCGATATCCATGAATATGGACAAGAAGAAATAACGGTTCAAGCGCAATCTTCATTATTTCAAGGCTTGGTGTCTAGGTTTAAAGTATTGATGAGTCATGCTGATAGCGTGATTGAACTACCTAAAGGTTTTGCACAAACAGCACAAACAACAGATGCAATTGCTGCAATAGAAAATGATGATTTACTGCGTTATGGTGTGCAATTTCATCCAGAAGTTGAACTTACAGAAAATGGAATTTCAATACTCGAAAATTTTGTTTTTAATATAGCTAAAGCAGCCAAAAACTGGATTATGCATGATTTTATCACAACAAAAATAAATGAAATCAAAACGCAAGTTGGCAATCAAAAGGTTATTTTAGGACTTTCTGGCGGTTTAGATTCTTCGGTAGCTGCAGTTTTACTACAACGCGCTATTGGGAATCAACTGACATGTATCTTTGTTGATACAGGTTTAATGCGTAAAGACGAAGGCAAACTCGTTCAAGAGACTTACGGAAAGCATTTTGATATGAATATTCAATATATCGATGCGTCGCATACTTTTTATGATGCATTAGCTGACGTAACAGACCCTGAAACGAAACGAAAAATTATTGGAAAACTTTTTATTGATGTTTTTGATAAAGCAGCCAAAAGCATGGAAGGTGTCTCATTTTTAGCTCAAGGAACTATTTACCCTGACGTTATTGAGTCACAAGGTATTGGTCACGCTGCTGCTATTAAATCGCATCATAATGTTGGTGGTTTACCCGAAAAAATGGGGTTCAAATTAGTAGAACCGCTACGTGAACTTTTTAAATCTGAAGTGCGTGCTATTGGAAAAGAAATGGGCATGCACAGTGACTTACTAAACCGTCATCCTTTCCCTGGACCTGGTCTTGGCATCCGAATATTAGGAGCAATAACTCCAGAAAAAGTAGCGTCACTACAAGAGGCAGATGCTATATTTATAGCAGAATTGCGCAAGCATAATTTATATGACAAAGTAGGACAAGCTTTTGTAGCTTTGCTACCTGTTAAATCTGTTGGTGTTATGGGTGATGTACGCACTTACGCTTATACTGCAGTTGTACGTTCGGTAGACACTACAGATTTTATGACTGCAAAATGGACACGTTTGCCTTATGAATTTTTAGATTTAGTTTCCGCACGTATTATCAATGAAGTCAAAGGTATTAATAGAGTAGTTTATGATATTAGTTCGAAACCACCAGCAACAATTGAGTGGGAGTAAATAATATTGGATAAAACACCACTTTGAAAATAAAAAAACCGAACTTTCAAATACAAATAAATTTGATTTGACGTTCAGTTTTTCTATTTGTTCGTGACCTCGACAGGATTCAAACCTGTAACCCTCAGAGCCGAAATCTGATATTCTATTCAGTTGAACTACGAGGCCATTACGTTTTCTTAATTATGACAACAATGCTTTTACTATTGTAGAAATGGTTTTTCCATCAGCTTTTCCTGCCAATTCTTTATTTGCCATTCCCATTACTTTCCCCATATCTTTCATGGAGTTAGCACCAATTTTCTCAACTATTGCAGCAATGATTTCTTGCACTTTATCTTCGCTCATTTGCTCTGGTAAAAATTCAGCTATAATTGCCGCTTGAACTAACTCCGGTTCTGCCAAATCACCACGTCCTTGATCAGTAAAAAGTGAAGCGCTGTCTTTGCGTTGCTTTACTAACTTTTGCAATAATTTTAATTCTTGCTCTTCTGTCAATTCATCGCTTCCTCCAGAAGCTGTTTTGGCTAGTATTATTTCTGATTTGATTGCACGTAATGATTCTAAAGCTACTTTATCTTTAGCTTTCATTGCTACAACCATTTTTTTCATTAAATCTTTTTCTAAACTCATCTTTTAATTTATTTATGCAAAGTTACAATAATTATTATTGCCATTTCCTAGTAAGTAGTACAAATTCAACCTACACCTTCCCTAAGTACTTCTTAGGTGTCGTTCCAAATTTCTTTTTAAACGCGGCTATAAAATGACTTGAAGTACTATAACCAACAAGCTCACTTACTTCACTCACGTTATGTGTTTTTGTTTCAAGGAGTTGGCGTGCATAATCCATTTTGTAGTCAATTAAAAAATTAAAAACAGTTTCTCCATATATTTGTTTAAAGCCTTCTTTGAGTTTACTCAGTGACAAGCCAACTGTTTGCGCAAGTACTGTGAGCGATGGCGGTTCTGCCATATTTGCTATAATTATTTCTTTGGCTTGTTTAATTTTTTGGACGTTTTTTTCATCATTCAAAAAAGGGCATTTTTCATTGGAAGCATCTTCTGTAAAATTAAAATACAAACTTAAAAGTTCATATATTTTACCCTTTGAATAGAGCTTTTCTAAAGAATGATGCAAGTTATAATTAAACAATTCATTAAGCACTATTTGCTCTTTTGGACTTAATGGTTTCCCAGAATAGTATTTTTTACCTTTATTCTCATCACTAATAAAAGTAATGTATTTTGAAAAATCAGAAAAAAATGAATGAAATTTTTTAATCGTAATTAAAGTAGTTAATATACGAGATTGCCCTTCAATTTCAATATTTATGGGTAAATTCTGCATCGGATTATACAGAATTAATGAATTATTTTCTGTAATATCTAACTTATAAGCGCCATTATTATAAACCAATTTTCCTGCACCTTTAACACAAAAAAACAATTGAATATAGTTATTATCAACTTCCTTTGAGTAACTTTTATTTTTTGTGCTCTTATTATCTAGTTTTATCAAAAAGAAACCTTCTTCTATAGTGCTTGAAGATGCAAAGTTTTTATCGTTATTTTTCATTATTATTAAATATAAATTGAAAATTAGATGCTTTATAATCAATTGCAAAGATATTTAATTATATGAATTATCAATTATTTTTTAGCGATATATTTATTATTAAACACACTAATTTCAAGGAATAATTATATTATTTAAGAAACAAATCTATTTTACAGCTCATAATCAATTCATTATACTTATCTTTGCACGTTAATTTAAATAAAAGTAATGAATAAATTTGAAGCCTTAGGGCTTAATGACGAATTGCTAAAAGCAATTGAGGAAATGGGTTTTACTCAACCGAGTGAAATTCAAGAGAAAGCGATTCCTGTACTACTAAGCGAAATGACGGACTTAGTGGCGCTTGCACAAACAGGAACGGGAAAAACTGCGGCGTTTGGTTTTCCAATGATTCAAAACATTGATGCTGATAGCAGAACCACGCAAGGCTTAATAATAGCTCCGACTCGTGAGCTGTGTTTGCAAATTTCTAAAGAAATGGAAAAATATGCAAAACACTACAAATCAATTAATGTAGTTGCCGTATATGGTGGCGCTAATATTACCGAGCAAGCCAAAAAAATAAAGCGCGGTGCACAGATAATAGTTGCTACTCCAGGTCGTATGAAAGACATGATTCGCAGAAGACTAGTTGACATTTCTAAAATAGAAATTTGTGTTCTTGATGAAGCTGATGAAATGCTTAACATGGGATTCTATGAAGACATTACAGACATTCTTTCGCATACGCCAAATGACAAATCAACATGGTTATTCTCTGCTACAATGCCAAGAGAGGTAGCGCGTATAGCAAAAGACTTCATGAATAGCCCACAGGAAATAACTGTTGGTTCTAAAAATATTGGAGCGAGTACCGTATCGCATGAATATTATGTAGTTGGAGCGAGAGATCGTTATGCTGCACTAAAACGTTTGTCAGATGCACATCCAGATATTTTTTCTGTTGTTTTTTGTAGAACAAAACGTGATACGCAAGCAGTAGCCGAAAAATTGGTTGCTGATGGCTATAATGCTGCAGCTTTGCACGGCGATTTATCACAAACACAACGTGATTTGGTAATGAAATCATTCCGTACAAAACAAATACAAACTCTTGTAGCAACTGATGTTGCTGCCCGTGGTATTGATGTAGATGATATTACACACGTAATCAATTATCAACTTCCTGACGAGATAGAAACTTATACGCATCGTAGTGGTCGTACAGGTCGTGCTGGAAAATCTGGTATTTCTATGGTACTCATTACCAAAAGCGAAATGCGTAAGATTAAAGCAGTAGAACGTATTATTGGAAAGAAATTTGAAGCAAAACAAATTCCTAATGGAATGGAAATTTGTGAAGTACAATTATTTCATCTTGTCAACAAGATAAAACAAACCGAAATCAACCCTGAAATCGAATCTTACATTCCTGCAATACAAGAGGTGTTAGGAGATATAGACAAAGATGAGTTGATTCAAAAAATGGTTTCTGTAGAGTTTACTAAATTCTTAAACTACTACAAGAAAGCCAAAAATCTAAATATAGATGCTGCCGAAAACAAAGGCAATAGCGCCTCATTTGGAGATAGCACACGTTTCTTTATTAATGTTGGAGAAAAAGATGGCTACGACTGGATGAGTCTTAAAGATTTGATAAAAGATGTTGCAGATTTAGGTCGTGATGATGTTTTCCGCGCGGACTGTATGGGTAGTTTTTCATTTTTTAATGTAGAAGCTGAAAATGTAGAAAAAATACTTGAAGCATTTGACGGTTATGAAATGGATGGCAGACGTATATCTGTAGAAATCACCAAACGTAAAGAAGGTGGCGGAAACAGAAGGAGAAATGATCGTGGTGGAAGACGCAATGACCGTAGAAATAGCGGCGGTGGCGGAAGACGCGATGATCGCGGTGGTTTTAGAGGAAGACGCTCTAATGATAGTGGCAGCAGCGGTGGCTCTGGACGAAGTAATGATAGAGATCGCAGCTTTGGAGATCGTAAAAAATCAAGTTCTTACGGTGGTGGAAACAAATCAGATGGTGGTTTTAAACCAAGACGTAAAAGACGTAGTGACTGGTAGATTGTACCTTAACGAATAATTCAAAAGCGCTTAAAAATGAATTTTAAGCGCTTTTTTTGTTTTAAACTGAAGGGCTTGGAATCTCATGATTGAAAATTCAATTCATAAGATTTCTCGGCATTCGTTCCTCACTTTGTCGAAATGACACGATATTCTTTATTCAAGAAATGAAGTTATTGGCTTACAGCGAAGCGGCCTATAGTCTTTAAAAGACTATCTAAAATAATCCAAATCTATTTTCAGCGAAAAAATATTGCTATAAAAAACACTGCTTTGCCCGCCAATATTAGTCAAAGCATAATCCACTGTGATGCCACGATAAGTAAACCCTAAGCCAATATTAGGTTGCATCAATAAATGGTTTTGCCCAATTACGGTAGTTTCGTATTGAAAATTACCAAGTCCTATGCGCGCAAAAGCAAAGTCGTGATAAGTAAAGGCTACACCAATAGCAGGATTAACACTTAAGAAACTGGATGAAAAGATATCGTTTGTTTTAGCAAAACGCATATTCAAATCAATTTCTGGTGTTAGATAATTATCATAATGTAGGTCAAATATACGCGAAATGCCCAATTGTGCTTTTGGAAGGGTGATTTCGGTTTTATCGGGTGTTGTTTGGTTGTGTCCTGGTATTGCCGCTTGAATGGTCGCTAATTGCGCTTCGTCAAACGTCCACGAATTAAACGTAGTTGTAATATCGCGAAGCATTAAACCATAATACCAATCATTATGTTGGTATTGCAACCCTAAATCAGCACCAAAACCTATAGAACTGGCAAAGCTCCCAATCTTACGATGTATTATTTTGACATTCACACCAAAACTCAAATCTTCATTGCGTGCGGCACGCCTTGCATACGATAGATTAAGCGCGTAGTCTGCTGCTGAAAACAAGCTAATGCGATTATAATCTACATTACCATTAGCATCAATCAATTGCGTGGTATTCATTATATCATCTACTGCAAAACGTATTAATGAAGCTCCAATTGCAGAACGATCATCAATATTTTTAGCATAAGCCACATGTTCATATTGGGCTATATTTGCAAAATAAGCGGCATGCATTAAACTCACTTGACTATCCTCAATATGCACCAAACCTGCAGGATTCCAATAGGTAGCATTAGCATCTTGCGCTTGTGCTACAACAGCATTTGCCATGCCAAAAGCAGCAGCATCTACACCAATATTTAAAAACGCATTGGAATATTTGGTCTGCGCATTACTTAGTGTAATGCTAATAAGTAGTAAAAAAGTGAACGTGGTTTTCAATTAAAATCGGTTTTATGCAAATATCTAATTATTTTAATAAACTAACGTAGTTATTAAGCGATTTTGTATAATTAAAGTAAAATAGTATTTATTGTAATTAAAAATTCATATTTTTGTTATAAAAAGTAACTTTTTTATGAAAAACAAAGCAAATTTACAACTCGATGGCATTGATAAGATAATATTACGTAACTTAATGCAAAATGCACGCATGCCCATTTTAAAAATTGCCAACCAAATTGGAATCTCTGGAGCTGCGGTACATCAGCGGTTGCGTAAGCTAGAAAAATCAGGCTTGATTGTTGGTTCTAAACTTGTTGTTGACCCACAAGTTTTAGGCTACAGTACCACAGCATTTATTGGCGTTTACCTTGATGCAGCAACACGCATTCCAAGTACTATTAAGGCTTTAAGCAATATTCCAGAGGTTTTAGAAAGTCATTATACTACAGGAAATTGGGCTGTTTTTATTAAATTATTATGTCGTGACAATACACATTTAATGGAAGTACTGAATAACAACGTACAACAAATTGAAGGTGTAACTCGTACCGAAACATTTATCTCTTTTGCGCAACAGATAGATCGCCAAATACAGTTGTAAAATATTTTTAACCAATTTTTAACACTGCCAAAATGACAAACGGCATTTTTTTTGCCCAATAAACTAGTGTAAATTTAATATAATTTTTAGTGTTATTTAACGTAGTTTTAACGCAAAAACACTAGTAATGCTTGTAAATTTGCTTATCAAATAAAGAATATTAAACATTTTAACAAAATACAGATTTCAATATGACACAAGAGAATCAAACAAATGTAGATATCAAAGCATTGAATGAACGCATAGCACGCGAAAGTGCTTTTATAGATTTGTTAACCTTAGAAATGAACAAGGTTATTGTAGGACAACACGGTATGATTGAGCGTTTACTCATTGGACTCTTAGGAAAAGGGCATATTTTGCTTGAAGGTGTCCCTGGACTTGCCAAAACTTTGGCTATAAACACGCTATCTAAAGCTGTAAAAGGCTCATTTAGCCGTATTCAGTTTACGCCAGACTTATTACCTGCAGATGTTGTTGGTACTATGATTTATAACATGAAAGAGAACCAGTTCAACATCAAAAAAGGGCCTATTTTTGCTAATTTTGTCCTTGCTGATGAGATTAACCGTGCGCCTGCAAAAGTACAATCAGCATTACTCGAGGCGATGCAAGAGCGCCAAGTAACTATTGGTGATGAAACATTTAAACTCGAACCACCATTTTTAGTAATGGCAACACAAAATCCTGTTGAACAAGAAGGAACATACCCACTTCCTGAAGCTCAAGTCGATCGTTTTATGCTCAAAACTGTGATTGATTACCCCAAAATGGATGAAGAGCAACTTATCATGCGCCAGAATATGACTGGTGACTACAGTCAAGTAAACCCTGTAGTATCTGTTGATGAAATCGTTAAAGCACAACAAACGGTACGTGAAGTATATATGGATGAAAAAATAGAAAAATATATTTTAGATTTGATTTTTGCTACACGTTACCCAGAAAAATATGGCTTAGACGATTTGAAAGATTTAATCAGTTTTGGAGCTTCACCACGTGGTAGTATCAACTTGGCTACAGCAGCAAAATGCTATGCTTTTATTAAACGTAGAGGCTACGTGATACCAGAAGATGTGCGTGCCGTTGTACACGATGTGCTACGCCACAGAATAGGCATAACTTATGAAGCAGAAGCAGAAAATATTAGCAGTGAAGATATTATAGATAAAATTGTAAATACAGTAGAAGTACCTTAGGCTAATACGAGTAGATAGCATACAATTTTTATACTAATTATTCAGCTGATAACGATGACAGATACCAAAGAAATATTAAAAAAAGTTCGGAAAATAGAGATTAAAACCAAGCGGTTGTCCAATCATATTTTTTCGGGAGAATATCACAGTTCTTTCAAAGGACGTGGGATGACCTTCTCGGAAGTACGCCAATACCAATACGGAGATGATGTGCATAATATAGATTGGAATGTTACGGCGCGCTACAAAGAGCCTTTTGTCAAAGTATTTGAAGAAGAACGTGAGCTCACTATGATGCTTATGGTAGATATCAGTGGTTCAGAGTTTTTTGGAACTCAAAACCAGTTTAAACGGGATACATTAACAGAAATAGCAGCTACATTGGCATTTTCTGCCATTCAAAATAATGACAAAGTTGGACTTATCTTATTTAGTGATGCTATAGAGCTTTTTATTCCTCCTAAAAAAGGACGCTCGCATGTATTGCGTATTATCCGTGAACTCATTGAGTTCAAAGGAAAAAGTACAAAAACTGATATTGATCAAGCTTTAAAATTTCTTGCCAATGTTATGAAGAAAAAAACCATTGTATTTGTGCTTTCTGATTTTCTAGATAAAGGCTATAGCAAATCATTAAAAATAGCTGCCAAAAAGCATGATTTGACAGGTGTTCGTATCTATGATGAACGTGAGGAAGCTATTCCAAACATTGGATTAATTCCTGTATTGGATGCAGAAACCAACAGCTTACAATGGGTAAATACACAAAACAAGAAAACACGAACGGACTATAGCAAAGCTTACCGCAACAAGGTAGCTTACTACCAAGAGGAGTTTAGCAAGAGTGGCGCTGGTACTTTATCTATTTGTACCGAAGGTAATTATGTAAAAAAATTATTAGGATATTTTAAAACAAAAAATTAAACGTGAAACAAAAAATAATTTTTATAATAGCTTTATGCATTCCTATTTTTACTTGGGCACAACAAGTAGAAAGTAGTATTGACAAACAAGAAATAGCCATAGGCGATGCTATCAATTATCAAATAAAGGTAATGACCGATAGTACTGATTTTGTAGCTTTTCCAGATGCTGATTTAATGGGCGAATTGGAAGTTATTGACAATTTCCCTGTTGACACACTTAAAGTTAAAGCCAAATATCAACTTATCAAAAAATACAATCTAACACAGTTTGATAGCGGACATTATGTAATACCAAGACAAATTGTTAAGATTAACAAAAAAGAGGTTTATGCCGATTCACTACAAGTATTTGTCAAAAACATTCCTGTTGATACTACAAAAGTGCAGATTTATGACATCAAAAAAATACAACAAGCAAAAGGCGAAGCAGAACGTTTTAGCTTTAAACCGTGGTTATGGGCGCTTGCTCTTATTCCGCTATTAGCAATTCTAGCAGCTTTTATTTTTTATAAAAAACGCAAAAAGAAAATTGCCCAAACAGCCAAAAAACGTTTGCCTCCATTAGAAGAAGCTAAGCAAGGCTTTATAGCATTAGACAAAAGTGGATTAGCACAAAAAGACGATGCAAAAGCATATTATACCGCTTTGACTAATATTGTACGAACGTATATTGGCCGTGACGTAGCAATACCTTCTTTAGAAACAACTACAAGAGAGCTGATTGCATTACTTAAAAAAGCTAATAAAGAGCAAAAACTAGGCATTTCAAAAGAAACTATTGCCAATGTAAATGCTGTATTGTCTCGTGCAGACTTAATAAAATTTGCCAAATTTAAGCCCGAAGCAAGTGAAATAGCTTTAGATAGAAAAACTGCCGAAGCAAGTATTAATGAGATTGAAAAAGAAATACACAGACCAGTGCTCAATAAACAAGGTGTTGATGTAAAACTTGTTGCAAAACAGCAGAAAGTAAAAAAACGAAGAAACAAACGTCTCATTAAAATAGCAGTAGGTCTTGGTGTTATACTCGCTATGATAATTGGTACTGGCTTACATTATGGTTTTAATTATTTAAAAGACAAAGTTATCGGTCACAGCACACTCGAACTACTAGAGACAAAACCTTGGGTTAGTAGTCAGTATGGCTATCCGCCAGTTCAGCTAACTACACCTAAACTACTAAAATACAAGCGCGACTCTTTAGATGCTGAAAGCAAAAAAATAGTAGACGAAGTCAGTACTTATCAATACGGTAGTCTTGTTAGTGATTTTGCTGTTATTGTTTCTACGGCAACATTTAGACAAGCAATGGATGGTTTTGATGCCAATCAAGCAGCAACAATGAGCTTGCAAATGCTAAAAAAGCAAGGCGCTACAATCAGTAATCTTGTTCAAAAAGACATCGAGATAGATGGAAATGAAGGGCTTGCTAGCACAGCTGATTTTATAATGAAAAATAACACGACTAATGATGACATCCCATTACACTTAGAACTTTATAGTTTTGCAAGCACTATGGATGCACGTACTATAATTGTAGTTTACAAAAAAGATGATACCTACGGCGCTGAAATTGCACAGCGTATTTTAGAAAGTATAAGTTTACCAAAAGGGAATTTAATAAAAGCAAAAGAAGATGAAGATGATGAGTAAATTTGAATTTGTAAATCCTGTTTTTCTATGGTTATTGCTACTTATTCCAATACTTATATATTGGTATTACAGCAAGAGAAATCAGCTCCAAGCAAGCTTAAAACTGAGTCATACAGCAGGGTTTCAGCAACGTGATGTATTAGCCTTATTAAAACCTTGGCTAAGTGCTTTAAAAATTCTAGCTGTAGCAGCTGTCATTATAGCACTAGCAAGACCACGAAATGTAGGTGTAACGACCAAAACCAAAAAGAATCGCGGTATTGATATTGTGATGGCAGTAGATGTTTCAGCGAGTATGCTTGCCAAAGATTTGAAACCCAATAGACTCGAAGCTTTAAAACGCGTTGCAGCTCAATTTATAAACGGCAGACCCAATGACCGTTTTGGAATTGTTGTTTATGCAGGAGAAAGTTATACGCAAGTACCGCTTACAAGTGATAAAAATGTAGTAGAAAGTATGTTGAAAAAGCTCAAATATGGGCAAATAAATAAAGGTACTGCCATAGGAATGGGACTTGCAACTGCAGTTAATCGTTTGAAAGATAGCAAGGCAAAAGGAAAAGTAATTATACTCCTTACCGATGGTGTGAACAATCAAGGTGCTATAGACCCCAAAACAGCTACAGAGCTTGCTAAAACCTTCGGGATAAAAGTTTACACTATAGGTCTAGGAACAAATGGTCAAGCACAATCTCCTGTATCTATAAACCGTGATGGTAGTTTTAACTATCAATACATGAAAGTAGAAATAGACGAAGATCTACTCAAAAATATTGCTGAAGAAACAGGAGGAAAATATTTCCGTGCAACAGACAACAATAAATTGAAAGCCATTTATAATGAAATCAATAAATTGGAAAAAACAGAAATAGAAACCTTTAAATACTATAATTACGATGAATATTACAGAACCTTTATCTGGCTTGCGCTAGTATTATTGTTTGTCGAATTTGCATTACAACGCACTTTGTTTAAAAGTTTTATTTAATAAAGATTATGTATCAATTAGAAGAAAAAATATATTTATACGTCCTGCTTATTATACCGGTAATATGGTTACTGTTTGTAGTATTTATGGCTTGGCGAAAACGCCAACAAGCGGCATTTGCTAATCTTGATTTATTACAACGATTAAGCCCCAATCAGTCGTTGTTTAAGATAATATTGAAAACCATAATGCTGTCACTGGCTTTGCTTTTCTTAACCATTGGTTTAGTAAACCCAAAGATGGGAACTAAGATGACTACCGTAAAACGTCAAGGTGTTGACATTGTTTTTGCTGTAGACGTTTCCAAAAGTATGCTAGCTACAGATGTGGCACCAGACAGAATGCAAAAAGCAAAACAGCTGATGTCTAAAACTATAGATGAATTGGGCGGCGACCGTGTAGGAATAATTGCTTATGCTGCAAGCGCAGTTCCTGTACTACCTATTACCACAGACTTTGCTGCTGCAAAAATGTTTTTGCAAGGCATCAATACCGATTTATTATCAAGTCAAGGCACTGCAATAAGACAAGCATTAAATATGGCAAAAGGCTATTATGATGATGAACAAGCCAATAAAATATTGGTTATTCTCTCTGATGGAGAAGATCATTCTGAAGATGTTGTTTCCGCTGCAAAAGAAGCTGCAAAAGAAGGTGTAAAAATCTACACTATTGGTATTGGAACGGAAAAAGGAAGTCGAATTCCTATCAAGCGTAATGGCAGATTAATGGGATACAAAGAAGATAAAGATGGTAATACGGTGATTACCAAAAGAAATAGCAAAATATTAAAAGAGATAGCATCCGTAGCTAATGGAAAATATATTGATGGAAATAAAACAGGCTACGTAGTAGATTATTTTAAAGAAATACTCAAAAATACCGATAAATCAGATTTTGAAACCAAGCAATATGCAGATTACAAAGACCAATTTCAATGGTTTTTGGGCTTAGGTTTGTTATTTTTACTTTTTGATATTTTCTTATTAGAAAAAAAGACCGATTGGATTAAAAAATTAAATTTATTTAGATAAATAATTATGAAAAAACAGCTTATTTTTATTCTTTTACTGCTCGTGAACATTAGTTTTTCACAAAATGCAGTAACGTTAATAAATGACGGAAATAGCACTTACAAAGTAGCTAAATACACCGATGCTGAGACAAACTATCGTTTGGCAGTATCACAAGCAGATACGTTGCTAGCTGGGCATTATGACCTTGCTAATGCTATCTACAAACAAAAACGTATGAACGAAGCAGGAGCTTTTTATCAAAAAGCTGCAAAACTTGCTGAAAATAAAACTGAACGTGCTGAAGCATATCATAATTTAGGGAATGTCTATTTTCAAAAACATAAATTAGAAGAAGCAATAGAAGCTTATAAAAACAGCTTGCGTAACAATCCAAAAGATGAAGAAACACGCTATAATTTAGCATTGGCTAAAGCTTTGCTTAAAAAGAAGCAAAAGAACAACAAGAATAAAGATAACAAGGACAAGAAAGATAAAGATAAGAAGGACGACAAAAACAAAGATAAGAAGGACAAGAAAGATAAAGACAAGAAGGACGACAAAAACAAAGATAACAAGGACAAGAAGGACGACAAAAACAAGGATAACAAGGACAAGAAAAATAAAGACAAGAAGGACGACAAAAACAAGGATAAAAAAGACGGTGACAAGAAAGATAAAGACAAGAAGGACGACAAAAACAAAGATAACAAGGACAAGAAAGATAAAGACAAGAAGGACGACAAAAACAAGGATAAAAAAGACGGTGACAAGAAAGATAAAGGAGCTAATGGACAACCACAAAAAGTAAAATTATCGCCTCAAGAAGCAAAAAGACTCCTAGCTGCAATGCAAAATGAGGAAGAAAAAACACAAAAGAAAGTAAAAGCACAACAAGTACAAGGCGTGCCTGTCAAAACAGATAAAGATTGGTAACAATGCGTAGAACATTAGTAATTATAGCATTATTAATAAGTCATTTAACTTTTGCTCAAATACAATTTACAGCTCAAGCCAAGCGTAAAGTTGCTTTGAATGAGCGCTTTCAACTGACTTTTACTCTTAATGCTCAAGGTGACAATTTTAGACCACCAAATATTAACGATTTTAATTCATTAGGATTCTTGGACAAAGGTGGAATAACTTGGAGAAATGGTGTTGCCACTTTTATCAAATCATATACGTACACATTATCGCCAAAAAAGCAAGGTACATTCACTATTCCAGTTGCAAGTATTCAATACAAAGGCAAAACATATCGTACAAAACCAATACAAATAACTGTAGGAAAACCTGTAAAAACACAGCAAAGACAGCAGCAACAAAGACAGGGTTATGACCCATTTACCAATCCTTTTTTTCAAGATCCTTTTGCTATGTTTAGAAATAAACATCGACCAGCAACACAACAAAGACTGCAACCCAAACCAATGTCTGATGAAGAGAAGAAAGCATTATTAAACCACGTTAAAGATGAAATTTTTGTAGCTGCTTCAGTTTCAAAGGCAAATCCATATCTCAATGAAGGCTTTACCGTAACCTATAGACTCTATGTAAGTGAACCAAGTGTAAATAATTATGCTATTAAAAAAATTCCAGAATACACCGGATTTTGGAAACAAGATATCAAAGGTAATTATCGTGTACAACAAACCGAAATAGAGGGTAAACCCTATCGTTATATTACCTTAAAACGCACCCTGCTATTTCCGCAAAAAACGGGCAAACTGGTTATTGAACCCATAGATGTAGAAATGGCAGTTTCTGTGCCGACCAATCAATACGATATTTTTGGAAGACGCCGAATGAAAAATGAGGTGATTACCAAAAAATCTGCTCGAAAAATGCTCCAAGTAAAAGCGCTCCCAGAAGAGGGAAAACCAATAGATTTTTCTGGCGCTGTGGGGCAATTTGATTTTACAGCACAATTAAACAAAAGCCAAGTAAACGCTGGTGATGCAGTAGATTTAACGTATCGTTTGCAAGGTACAGGAAACCTAAAACTGTTAACGCTACCAAAACCTAAACTTTCATCAGAACTTGAGGTCTATGAGCCTGTTCATCAAGAAAAACTGAGTCCAACTAATGATGGTTTATATGGCTTTATAAGTGAAAAATACACCTTAGTTCCAGAATATGGAGGTAAATTTCCAATACAGAATATTTCATTTACTTACTTTGACCCAAAACAAGAAAAGTACATTCATAAAAATGTACCTGATAAAGTCTTGAACGTCTTAGGCGATGCCAAGAAACAAAATGACATTGACATTCCTGATGATACAGCATCAAATGAAGTTTTGACATTGCACGATATTAAAAAATCATTAACACAGCTTAGTAATAATAAAGTGACCTTTTTTAAATCACGGTTATTTTGGATATTATTTTTGCTGCCTTTTGCATTGATTCCTGTACTAATGTTATTCAAAAACAAACGCGACGCCTACCTCAATGATACCGAAGGTATAAAAACACGAAAAGCAAGTCGTTTGGTAAAAAAATATTTGAGCACTGCACGAAAAAACAAAGGAAATAAAGAAGCCTTTTATGAAGCTTTAGAAAAAGCCTATCACAATTTTCTAAAAGCAAAACTCAAGCTTGAAACAAGTGATTTTTCTCAAGAGAAGATTGCGCAAATATTAGCAACACGCAGTGTAGAAGAATCGCTCATTAATCGTTTTATATCAAGTTTAAAAACCTGTGATATGGCACGTTATTCACCATTTACAAGTAGTGATATTGAAAATGAGTATAAAAATGCAGCAGAAATCATCACACAATTAAACAAAATCTTATAAATACATTATGAAAAACGTCGTTTTATTTATTCTTTTTATAAGTCAGTTTAGTATTGCCCAAGGCAATGCTATTTTTGAGCAAGCCAACAAATCTTACGAAGCAAAACAGTACAATGAAGCTATTGATGGATACACTAGATTAATCAAAAGTAATACCATAGTTGCTCCCGAAGTGTATTATAATCTTGCCAATGCATATTATAATACCGAAAAAGTAGCTCCAAGTATTTATTATTATGAGAAAGCAAAGGCATTGCAACCTGATGATAAAACCATTCAAGACAATTTAAAATTGGCACAACGCATGAGAATTGACCATTTTGACCAAATAGCAGCTCCATTTTTGACCAAAGTTCAAGATGTATTAACAGCCTTTTTCAGTGTTGATATCTGGGCTTCTATTAGCATTGGTTTTATACTTTTATTTTTAGTGTTTTTTATACTGTATTTTTTAAAGCGTAAACAAACTTATTTTATAGCTTTTACAATCAGTTTGTTTTTTGCTATTTATAGTTTTTTCAGTGCCAATTATCAAATACACAAAGCTGCAAACAATCAATATGCTATTGTTTTTGATAAAGAAATTCCGCTACAAAAAGAGGCAAAACTTACAGCAGATGAAATAGTAAAAATTCACGAAGGCACTAAAATAAAAATTAAAGCACAAAACAAAGATTGGACAGAAGTACAACTCAGTGATGGGCGTGAAGGATGGGTGACAACAAGTAGTTTTAAGAAATTATAAATATTTCTAATACATTTAGAACGATGAGTTCTTTACTAGGTTTTGAAATACAATTTAAACAAAAAAGCCACTATTTTCATAGTGGCTTTTTTGTTTAAAATCTAATAGTTTAGATATCAAATTTAACACCTTGTGCTAATGGTAGCGTACTACCGTAGTTTATAGTATTTGTTTGACGTCTCATATATACTTTCCAAGCATCAGAACCCGATTCACGACCTCCTCCAGTATCTTTTTCACCACCAAAAGCACCACCAATTTCAGCACCAGAAGTACCTAAGTTTACATTGGCAATACCACAATCAGAACCTGTTTGAGCTATAAAATGCTCTGCTTCACGCATATTTAATGTGAATATCGCTGAAGAAAGCCCTTGAGGTACATCATTTTGAATGTCAATTGCATTTTGAACATCGCCACTGTATTTAATTAAATATACAATTGGAGCAAATGTTTCGTGTTGTACAATGTCAAAATGGTTTTCTGCCTCAGCAATACAAGGCATCACATAGTTTCCAGACTCATAGCCTTCACCTACGAGTACTTGACCTCCAAAGATTACTTTTCCGCCTTCTTCTTTAACACGTTTTACAGCATCTATGAATAGTTCTACTGAATGACCATCAATTAGCGGTCCAACCAAATATTTTTCATCTAATGGGCTACCAATTTTGTCTGCTATTTTTTCATACGCTTTTACAAAACTATCGCGTACTTGGTCATAGATATCTTCGTGAATGATTACACGTCTTGTTGTTGTACAACGTTGTCCTGCTGTTCCTACAGTACCAAAAACAGTTGACATAATTGCCATTTCAATATCTGCATTTGGCGTAATGGTTACGGCATTGTTTCCGCCTAATTCTAATAATGTTTTTCCTAAGCGTTTTCCAACCAATTCAGCAGCACGTCTTCCAACAGCTGTTGATCCTGTAACAGATATTAATGGAATACGTTTGTCTGATAAGAAATTATCTCCCATTACAGAAGAACGTCCAACAACTAAATTGAACACACCTTCTGGCACGTTATTATCGATTAATACTTGTTGGATTATTTTTTGTGTAGCAAGTGCTACTAATGGTGTTTTAGATGATGGTTTCCAGATAACAACATCTCCTGCGATTGCTGCCAATGCAGAATTCCAAGCCCAAACTGCTACTGGAAAGTTGTATGATGTTACAATTCCTACAATACCAAGTGGATGATATTGTTCTGATAGTCTATGGTATGGTCTTTCTGACTGTAATGCCACGCCATTGATTAAACGAGATTGTCCAACAGCAAAATCACAGATATCTATCATTTCTTGTACTTCTCCAAGTCCTTCTTGGTAGATTTTTCCCATTTCGTAAGAAACCAAAGCGCCTAATTCGTGTTTGTATTCACGAATAGCATTTCCTATTTGACGAACCACTTCTCCTCTTTCTGGAGCAGGAACCAAACGCCATTCTTTAAATGCTGCTTCGGCTTTTTTTACTACGGTTTCGTAGTCTTCTAAGGTTGCTGTTTTTACAGATGCAATAAACTTGCCATCTACTGGAGATGAAGATTTGTTTATTTTTCCATCGGTGTCAAACCACTGTGCTCCTGTAGATACACCTTGATTTACTTCTTCAATTCCTAATTTATTAAGAATTGCTTGAATATCTATTTTCATATTTCTAATTATTTATTGGCTAATTGATTTAATTCTTCTACTATTGTTTTTATTTTTTCTTCAGAAAATTCTTTTTCTTTACAAGCGTCTTCCAATGTTCCCCAAATAGGTTCGCCACACATAATACAACGAATCCCTTTCTCTTTGAGAAAAAGCACTGTAAATGGATAGTCTTCTACCAAATCTTCTATTGCTATTTCTTTTGTAATCATAAGGATTAATTTAATGCAAATTTACTAATTTTTCTGCGGATAAACAATAGTATTTTCCCGCTCTTAAAAGCTGTATTTTATCACGATTTTTGGATACTTACTTTATAAATCAGCCTTGATAGAATTTTACAAGAAATTATTGATTTTTTTTAATAGCAATGCCGTAGCATTATCAAGATTTTGATAATCCTTTGTTGCCTGTGTATTTTGAATTTCTCCAGATACTACTTTTCCTAATTCTACACCAAACTGATCAAAGCTATAAATATTCCAAATAATGCCTTGTACAAATGTTTTATGTTCATAGAGCGCCATAAGTATGCCTAGGTTTTGTGGATTTAAGCTCTCAAATAGTAATGTATTTGATGGTCTATTGCCTTCAAAAGTTTTAAAAACGTCAGTGTTTTTTCCTTTTGTTCCAAAAGCTAAAGCTTGGCTTTGAGCAAGTGCATTGGCTATTAATTTATCTTGATGTAGTGGTTGTTTGTAATGGTCTTTTGCAAATAAAATAAAGTCTGCAGGAACAGTCATTGTGCCTTGGTGTAAAGCTTGAAAAAAGGCATGTTGCGCATTGGTTCCTGTGCTTCCCCAAATAATAGGCGAAGTATGATAATTTATTTTTTCTCCATTTCGGTCAACTGATTTTCCATTACTCTCCATTATCATTTGTTGTAAAAAATCAGGAAGAAAATCAAGATATTGTGTGTACGGAATGACCGCTTCACTATTTCGGTTATAAAAATTGATATTCCAAATACTAATTAAGCCTAAGATAACAGGAATGTTTTGGTCAAAAGCAGTTTTTTTGAAATGCTTATCCATTGTATAAGCGCCTTGCAACAAGGCTTCAAAATTATGATATCCTAAGCCTAAACTTATAACCAAACCTACGGCGCTCCATAACGAGTAACGACCGCCAACCCAATCCCACATCGGAAAAATATTTGATGCTTCAATACCAAAAGCTACTGCTTTTTCAATATTGGCAGAAACAGCCACAAAATGCTTAGAAACTGCTGTTTTACTTTGTTTTGCTATAAACCAATTGCGTATTGTAGTTGCATTAGTTAGTGTTTCTTCTGTTCCAAAAGATTTAGAAACGATGATAAATAATGTTGTTTCTGGATTTAAATTTTTTAAGACCTCTTGTACATGATCACCGTCAATATTAGAAACAAAATGGGTATTGATTTCTGTTTTATAATGTTTTAAAGCATCCAATACAAATTGAGGACCAAGATGTGAACCACCAATCCCAATATTGACTACATCAGTAATTTTTTTATTGGTACAGCCCGTTATTTTCCCTGTTAAAACACTTTCGGTAAATAGTTTTATTTTTGCACGCGTATCTTTTATTGCTGGAATTATATTTTCTCCATTAACTAGAATTTCTTTTGCATCAAAATCACGTAAGGCAGTGTGCAACACTGCGCGTTTTTCAGTTTCATTGATAAGGGCACCGGAAAACATTTGTTTTATTGCATCTTCAAGCTTTGTTTCTTCTGCCAATTGAATTAACAAATCTACCGTTTCTGTATTGATATTTTGCTTGGAATAGTCTATAAATAAACCCTTGAGTTCTTTTAAAAATGTATTCGCTCTATTTTTATCATCATTAAATAAGTTAAATAAATGATGGTTTTTAATTGTATTATAATGAGCGCTTAACTTTTGCCAAGCTTGTGTTTCGGTAGGATTAATTTTTGCTAATGTCATGGTTTGGTTTTGATTCTTTTTCGTTTAGTTTATCCAACTGCTTTTGAGAATAAGCTATAGCATCCAATTGCTTTTTGACATCTTGAATGCTTTTTAAATAAATAGGAATCAATAAGGCATCCATTGGTTTGGCTTCGGGCAGTTTTTCTTTAAGAGGATCAACTTGTTTTCCGTTTTTCCAAAAACGATAACACACGTGGGGGCCACTAGTGTTTCCTGTCATGCCTATCCACCCAATAACATCACCTTGCTTGACAACATCGCCTACTTTTACTTTGCGTTTTTGCATATGCAAATATTGTGTGGTGTAAGTGCCGTTATGACGTATTTTTACAAAATTACCATTACCGCCTCTATAAGTTGATTCAATAACGGTTCCATTGGCAGTGCTGATAATTGGTGTGCCTTTTGCTGCAGGGAAATCGGTTCCTAAATGCGGTTTAATACGTCCATAATAACTAATAAATCGTTTTAGATTATATCGTGATGAGATACGCGTGCTAAATTTTAAAGGTGCTTTTAAGAATGCTTTTCGGAGAGTTTTTCCTTTATCATCATAGTAATCAAAACTGTTTTTTGTTGAATCTACTACAAAAGGAAAGGCATAAAAATCTTGTTTTCCGTGCTGAAAATAGGCTGCTTTTATATTTCCCATACCTGCATAAACAGTATCATTAATAAATCGTTCTTCATAGATAATTTTAAAACGATCGCCTTTTTGGAGTCTAAAAAAGTCAATACTCCAAGCATAAATATCAGAAAGTGCTAAGCCAACCATTATGCTAACATCTTGATCGTCTAATGCATTGGATAATGAGCTTGTGATTACTCCAGAAAGTTCACGTTCTTTAACTGTGACTTGTTTTTTGCCTTTTTTTACATAAATAGAATCTTTGATATTGATAGCTACATAATCTATTTTATTTTGTTGATAGATAAAAGCCTCGGGAATGGTGTCTTTATATAATATTGTGTATTGTTTTCCTGCGCGTAGTTTTCGCACATCAAAACTATCTTTTATAGCTTCATTGATTTCATATACTTTAGCAAACGAAATGTTGTTTTTATTTAATAAGCTACCAAAACTCTCTCCATTTGCTATCGTGTCTGTAACGACTTTTAAGCCATCTATAACATAGCCATATTTTTTATGAACAATGGTTTTTTCTTTTACAGGTTTTTGTACAATAGCTTTCTTTTTTTCACTGCAAGAAATAAAATAGAAACTTAGTATAAATATAATAAAATAGGTTTTTCTCAATTTGATAGGTATTAAATAATAATAGTGCAAATTTGACAAAAAAAATAGGCTTATACAAGCCTATTCTATTAAAAATATATTAAAGTTTTATTTTGTACTAACCTTAAAAGAATGTTTTAAGCCTTTAAAGCTATCCAAATCTGCTTTTAATGAACCAACGGCAAGATCAGCTTTGATACGTAACGGTATTTTATTAGCATCATCAGAAACCCAAACAGTCAAACTTTCTTTGGCTTTAAACACGCGTCCAGATTGTACGTAAGGTCTAAATTTTAATGTTTTAATTTTACCGAATTTCGTTTTTATGGTTTCACGTCCAAGATATTTCATTTTGAATCCATAATTTTCGTTATCAAAAAACATATCCATTGCTATGGTTTCGCCAATATCCATTGTACTAATATCTTTACTTCTCAAATAGTAAAATGCCGATATCATATCTTGGACATTATTAGATATAGCTGTCACCGATGTTTTGTTGTTTTTCTTATCTTTAACAGTAGCAAAATTTGCAATGTGATTAAAAGTGATTTCGGTATCTTTAGTATAGCCACCTTCGTCTATTTTTCGAATAAAACGATATGGTTTAACGGTCTTTCTATCAAAATAAGACTCGTAGCGATCATCAACTTTAAAAAAGACTTTTGCCATTCCATTGGTTGTTCCTTTGCCAATAACATGATATACTTTCTTCTGTTTGTAGTTTTCTTTGTTTACGGCAAGCGTAGCGTAACCAGCTGTCATCATGCCGTAATGAATACGAAATTTAAACCATTCGCCTTCTTGAAAGGGTGTGGTAAGTTTCGTACTATTTGTATTTGTTTTCATTGCACTTAGCAAGAAAAATGCGGATAATATAAAAGCTATTTTTTTCATGGTTAAAACATTTTTTGGTTGACTCTATTAATCTTAAATCAATAACCGTTCCAAAAATTATTTAATTGCTTTTTTCACTAAATAAATATAGGTTGGATAATGGTCACTAAAACCTCCTGTAAAGTTTCCTCCTGACCAACTACGCTTCGGATATCCTTTGTAGCGTCCACGTTTGTTCATCATATATTTTGGCTTGAATATAGCTGCTTTTTCAAACTGATAGTTGCTATAATCTTTGTTAAGAAAGTTTGGCGTAAACATTATCTGATCAAATAGATTATAACTATCACGATAGCCTAAAGTTCCTTCATTTTTTCCAATATCATTAAACGGATTAAACACATAAGGCGTTTTACTACCGTTTATTTTAAGGTCTTCTGCAGTATGCTTTAAGCTCACCGCTTTAAGAATGTTTTTGACGCTAGTATTAGTTGGATCATCATTCAAATCTCCCATAGTGATAACTTTTATCTTAGGAAAATCTTGCTTTAGCGAATCAATAATTTTCACATTCAAAGCGGCAGCTTTTTCTCGTGTTGGACGGCTTTTTGCTTCGCCACCACGTCTTGAAGGCCAGTGATTAACAATAAAAGCAACCATTTCGCCATCGAGAATACCTGTCACAACCAATTGATCACGTGTTTTTATGTCTTTGCCATCGGCATTTTTAAGCGGAAGTGTTATCGATTTAAAAGAAATAGGAGTAAAATACTTTTTACGATATAATAAAGCAACATCAATACCACGCCAATCTGGAGATTCAAAATGGATAATGCCGTATTTTTTATTTTTTAAATAGTCTGTTTTGATTACATCTTCGAGTACAGCACGATTTTCGATTTCAGCAACACCAATTACAGCGGGACTTGTTTTGTAAACGCTAGTAGTACCTATTTGCGCAAGAACACGTGCCATATTATTGACTTTTTTCCAATACACTACAGATTTATTGCCTTTGTACTCCATTATAGGGCTGGCTTCATCATTTTTCTTGAGATCATTTATGGTGTCAAAAAGATTTTCAAGATTATAGAATGCTACTGTCAGTCTTTTTACGCGATCAACTTTTAAGCTGTCCTTGATATAAGTATCTGTAAGTGCGGCTCCTTTTAATAAAAATCGTTTGCCATTTTGAGCATTACTAATATTAATACTCATAAAAGCAATTAAAAGCATTAAAAAAGTGGGTTTAAAGTAGGTGTTACTATTTTTCATTATAAATTAATATTGGTGACTATATTATTAAGTAATCATTAATTATGCCAAAATACAATGTTTTTGCACAAGCTAAAAAACGACTTGTCAAAGTTACAGTTTTATTAATAAATATGGCTTTATTGTTAATAAATAACATAAAATTAATATAGATTATAGTCATTAAATCCTTTTAAAACTTTTAAATTTGCAGGGAACCTCAATAGTTGAGGTCTTTCTATTAATTTATTTATCTAAAGTATGAAAAAAATAATTGTATCAACATTGATATTATTTTTCACTATGAATTTATTTGCACAGACATCCGTTGTAAAGGGTAATGTACAAAAAAACTTAGAGAAAAAAGCTATTGCAAATGTTGTCGTTAGTATCTTTGGTACTAATGTTCAAACTGTAACTGATGCTAATGGAAATTTTGAACTTGCAGTTCCTGCAGGAAGCAAAATTTTGTCCATTTCATCTTCTGGTTATGTTCCTATGAACATGCCAATTACTGTAACAGCAGGAGAACCATTAGATGTGGGAACTGTTTTTGTAGAAGAAGATTTTTCTGATGATGGTGATGATTCTATCATCTCGTTATCCGAAGACGACCAAGCCGAAGATAATGGAAGCTCCGAAAGTGTAGGAGGCTTACTACAATCTTCTAAAGATGTGTATTCAAGAGCTGCTGCTTTTAACTTCCCTTGGTTTCGAGTGCGTGGTTATGATTCTGAAAATGCCGAAGTATTAATGAACGGCGTTAAGATGAACAAAGTAGCTACAGGAAGACCACAATGGAGCGATTGGGGAGGTTTGAATGATGTACTTCGCAATCAAGAATTTGCCAATGGACTTGCGCCTGCTGAAAGTACTTTTGGTGGCATTTTAGGTTCAACAAGTATTAATGCTAGAGCTTCTGCACAACGTGCAGGAACACGTATTTCTACAGCTTTTACAAACAGAAACTATGCTGGTCGTCTTATGGCAACTTATAATAGTGGCTTGAATGACAAAGGTTGGGCGTACAGCGTTTCTGCTTCACGTAGATATGCACAAGAAGGCTACTACGAAGGAAGTTCTTACAACGCTTGGTCAGGATTTTTGTCTTTAGAGAAAAAAATTAATGATAAACACAGCTTTAACCTTACGGCCTTGTATACACCAAATCGCAGAGGAAAATCTTCTCCTAGCACACAAGAAGTGTATGACTTGAAAGGTTTGAAATACAACTCATATTGGGGCTACCAAGGTGGTGAAAAACGCAACTCAAGAATGAAAGAGATAAAAGAGCCTATCTTTATTTTGAGTCATTATTGGGATGTGAATGACAAAACTTACTTAAATACAAATATTGCTTATCAAACAGGAAGTGTAGGAAACAGTCGTTTAGGATATTATAGAGCTAATAATCCTGACCCAACATATTATAAGAAACTTCCAAGTTATGCAGTATCACATAATGAATATGCTGATGCTTACCGTTTGGAACAAGCTTTCAAAAATGATGGGCAACTCAATTGGGACGCTATATATTCTGCAAATAATATAGGAGATAATGCCGACTATTATCTTTATGAAGACCGAAATGATGATACTACAACATCTTTCAATACCAACTTGACTACAGAGATAAATGATAATATCTCATTGAATGGTAGAATAAACTATTCAAAACTGCAATCTAAAAATTTTGCTAATATGCTAGATTTATTAGGTGCTAAATATCATTTGGATGTTGATGGCTACGGTCAAGTAAATACACCTGAAGAGCAATATGACTTGAATAATCCTAATCGCAAAATACTAGAAGGCGATACATTTAATTATAATTACAATATAGATTCCTCTTTATTTGAAGCATTTGCTCAAGGACAGTTTACGTATAACAAGGTAGATTTCTTTGTAGCAGCTAATTTGGCAAACACAACACATCAGCGTGAAGGTTTGTATAAAAATGGTATTTATGCTTCTAATTCTTTTGGTAAAGGAGAAAAACAAACTTTTTCTGATATCAGTTTCAAAGGAGGATTGACATACAAAATCACAGGACGTCATTCTGTTACGGTTAATGCAGGTATGCTTTCTGAAGCACCAACATTACGTAAAACTTTTGGAAACTCTCGTGTGAATAATAATATAGTACCAAATATCACAAGTCAAAAAATCAATTCTTTTGATGCAAGTTATATTTACAAAGGGACTAATGTTAAAGCACGTTTTACAGCCTACAATACCAACTTCAAAGATGGTGTAGAGACCGCATTCTATTATGCAGAAGGTATTCTTGGTGGTGTAGATGCTAATAATCAAACCATTTCTTCAGACTTTGTAGGCGAAATGACAACAGGAGTTGACAAACAAAGTAAAGGGCTTGAATTTGGTATTGAATACCAAATCACACCAACCATAAAATTGACAGGTGTGGCTTCAAATGCGAGCTTTAAATATACTAACAACCCTAATTTATACTTAACATCAGAAACCAACAAAAATGGTTATATTGATTATGGTACAACATATTTGAAGAATGTTAATCTTGGCGGTACAGCACAGCAAGCATATTCATTAGGTTTTGAATATAGAGACCCAAAATACTGGTGGTTTGGTGTTAATGCTAATGCTATTTCTGATAACTATATTAATGTATCTCGTATTACAAGAACAGACAATTTCTACAAAGATACCGATGGGAGCATATTAGTAAATCCTGAAACAGGAAATATGGTAACACAAGAAGATGTAGATGGCTTATTAACACAAGAAAAATTTGACAGTTCATTATTAGTAAACTTTATTGGAGGTAAATCTTGGAAAATAGGTGATAAATATATCGGTGTTTTTGCTAACATTAGTAATATACTCGGTACTGAATATAAAACAGGCGGTTTTGAACAAGCGCGTAAAGCCAATTTTGTAGAACTACAAGCTGATAAAGCTCTGGATACACCAACATTTGGAAACAAATACTGGTATGGTAATAAAACCACATATTATTTAAACATATACTTAAGATTCTAATTGAAAAAAAATATAATTATGAAAACATTAAAAAACATTAAAATAGCATTAAGCCTACTTGTATTTATTGGGGCTTTTTCAAGCTGTGTCAATGATGCTGATTATGACACGCCACAGGTACAAGAGCAAGATACTTATATTTCAAATTCAACTATTGATGCAGTAAAAAACACTATTAACCAACAATTTGCAGCAGGAAATCCTGCTACTTTGGTTTATACTTTTCCAGATGATAGTCCTGTTGTTATTCCTGCTTATGTAGTGAGTGATGATACTGCTGGAAACTTTTACAAAAAACTAATAGTACAAGATAGCCCATCTGCTCCAACTGGTGGTTTGGAAATCTCAATTGACCAAGGTTCATTGCATACGCAATATAATATTGGTAGAAAACTTTACATTAAAATGGCGGGGCTTACTGTTGGATATATTGATGGTCAAACATCAAACCCAGGTTATGCAAATGCTAGTGACCCTACAGATGCTGTTCCTGGTATCTACAGAGTAGGTGTTTTAGGTAATGACTATAAAGTAGATCGTATTCCTGCTACAGAGTTTGAAAACCATATTGTAAGAGCATCAGTAACAGAAGCTATTGTGCCAGCAGTAATAACTACAGCAGATTTTGATGATACACATATGAACACCTTTATCCAAATGGACAATGTTCAGGTAGAGGCAAGTGATCTTGGAAAAACATTTGCAGGAGAAGCAGGTGATCAATATGACGCTACACGTTCATTTTTTAACTGTACTGAAGAAGTTGGTTTTGGTGTAATGACAAGTACATTTTCTAATTTTAAAGCTATGGTTATGCCATCGGATAAAGGCACAATAAAAGCAGTTTTGATGAAAAACTATAGAGAACGCGATGCCGTTGTAGTATTAAATAGCTATGAAGATATAGATTTTACAGATACTAACCGTTGTGGTTTTGGATTGTTAGATTGTCCTCCTGTTGCTACGGTAGGTTCAACAGTATTGTTTAGTGAAGATTTTGAATCGTATGCTGAAGATGAAACAGCTTATCCAGGTTGGACTGCAGTTAATGTCAATGCAGGTGCAAGACTATTTAGAAACCGTTCATATAGTGGTAATAAATATTCAGAAGCTTCTGCATATGGTTCTGGAGAAAATCCAATGGAAGTATGGTTGGTTACTCCAGCTATTGATTTGGACACAACTACTGATGAAGTGTTAACATTCAAAACAAAAGCACATCACGATAATGGTTCAGTACTTACAGTATTAGTTTCTACAGATTTTACAGGAGATGTTACTACTGCAACTTGGATGGCTGTTGATGCAACTATTGGCACATCTTCAAGTAGTGGGTATGGAAGCTCTACAAACTCTGGAAACATCAGTCTTTCTTGTCTTTCGGGTAATGTATATGTTGCCTTTAAATACAAAGGAGGTGATGGAGGAATC
This sequence comes from Flavobacteriaceae bacterium, assembly GCA_027073495.1. Taxonomy (GTDB): domain Bacteria; phylum Bacteroidota; class Bacteroidia; order Flavobacteriales; family Flavobacteriaceae; genus JALSVQ01. Next base: position 40,460 of record JALSVQ010000032.1, read on the forward strand.
ACTACAGGAATGCAATTGGATGATATAATGGTTAAAGGAAACTAATCATCAGCAATTCAATAAAACTAAAAAAGGCTAGCAAATTGCTAGCCTTTTTTTTATTGGAATGTTATATAATGATTAAAATTTCACTTTAAAGGCATCTTCCTTAGGGAAGATAGCAGTATCATGTAATTCTTCTTCTATACGCAATAATTGATTATATTTTGCCATTCTATCTGATCGCGAAGCAGAACCAGTTTTTATCTGTTTCGTATTTAGAGCCACAGCAAGATCTGCTATTGTACTATCTTCAGTTTCTCCAGAACGATGCGAAATAACACTTGTAAAGCCAGCTCCATGAGCCATATTCACAGCTTCTATGGTTTCGGATAATGTTCCTATTTGATTTAATTTAATCAATATTGAATTGGCAGCCTTGGTTGCAATACCTTTTGATAAAATAGCTGTATTAGTCACAAATAAATCATCGCCTACAATTTGACATGTATTTCCAAGTTTTGCTGTTAATTTTTGCCAGCCCTCCCAATCATTTTCATCCATACCATCTTCTACTGAAATAATAGGATATTTATTTGCTAACGTAGCTAAATATTCAACTTGTTCATCAGAAGATCGGATCGCTCCGTTAGCACCTTCAAATTTTGCATAGTTATACTTACCATCTACATAAAACTCAGAAGCCGCTACATCAAGCGCAAGCATCACTTCTTCACCAGATTTATATCCTGCTTTTTCAATAGCTTTTATGATAGTATCTAAGGCATCTTCTGTCCCTTTGAATGTCGGCGCAAAACCACCTTCATCACCAACAGCTGTACTCAAACCGCGATCGTGAAGTATTTTCTTAAGGTTATGGAATATTTCTGTACCCATTTTTAAAGCTTCTGCAAACGAATTGGCAGCAACAGGCATAATCATAAATTCTTGAAATGCAATAGGCGCATCAGAATGTGAACCACCATTAATAATATTCATCATAGGAACAGGAAGTGTATAAGCACCTACTCCACCGATATAACGGTACAAAGGCATATCCAATTCTGCTGCTGCTGCTTTTGCTACAGCAAGTGAAACACCAAGAATAGCATTAGCACCTAATTTGGCTTTGTTTGATGTACCATCTAAATCAATCATTAACTGATCAATATATTTTTGATTAAAAACGGACTCTCCAATTAATTCATCTGCTATAATATCATTTACATTAGAAACTGCTTTAGCAACACCTTTGCCCATATAGTCAGAACCAGCATCACGTAATTCAATAGCTTCATGTTCACCTGTTGAAGCACCAGAAGGTACAGCAAAACGCCCTTTTACACCATTATTAGTAACTACATCTACTTCAACAGTAGGATTTCCTCGTGAATCAAAAATTTGTCTTGCGTGCACATCTACTATTATACTCATTGTCTCATATTTTTATATTAATTACAAAGTTACAAATATAATAACATACATAAGAATAAAGCATAAAAAAAGGTGAGCCATTGGCTCACCTTTATAATTTTTGAATAGGAAAATACTATTCTGCAGTATCATTAGAATCGTTAGCTGCTTCATTAGCTGGAGCTGCATCCGTTTTCTTTTTTCTACCACGTCTTGTAGTTTTCTTTTTAGGTGCTTTACCTGCATTGTAAATTTCGTTGTAATCAACAAATTCTACCATTGCCATTTCAGCATTATCTCCTAAACGATTTCCTAGTTTGATAATTCTCAAGTATCCTCCTGGTCTATCACCAACTTTTGCTGCTACATCTCTAAATAATTCTGCAACTGCATATTTATTTTTCAAATAACTAAATACGATTCTACGGTTATGCGTTTCGTCTTTTTTAGCTTTTGTTACTAAAGGTTCAACATACTTACGTAATGCTTTTGCTTTTGCAAGTGTAGTGTTAATACGTTTGTGCTCTATTAATGAACATGCCATATTAGACAACATTGCTTTACGATGTGAAGCTGTTCTTCCTAAATGATTAAATTTCTTTCCGTGTCTCATTTCTTAAAACTATATCGAATATTCTATTCGTTGTTAATCCTTATCTAATTTATATTTGGATAAATCCATTGCAAAACTTAGTCCTTTATTGATAACCAACTCTTCAAGTTCAGTTAAAGATTTTTTACCAAAGTTTCTAAATTTCATTAAGTCGCTCTTATTGTAAGAAACTAGTTCTCCAAGCGTATCCACTTCAGCAGATTTCAAACAGTTCAAAGCTCGTACAGAAAGATCCATATCTACTAATCTTGTTTTCAATAACTGACGCATATGCAATGATTCTTCATCGTAAGTCTCTGTTTGTGCTATTTCATCAGATTCTAATGTAATACGCTCATCAGAAAATAACATAAAGTGATGTATCAATATTTTTGATGCTTCAGTTAATGCTTCTTGAGGATGCAATGATCCATCTGTAATAATTTCAAAAACTAATTTTTCGTAATCGGTTTTTTGTTCGACACGATAGTTTTCGATATTATATTTTACATTTTTGATTGGCGTATAAATAGAGTCAATAAAAATTGTCCCTAAAGCAACGTTGGCTTTTTTGTTTTCCTCTGCAGGAACAAAACCACGTCCTTTTTCTATAGTCATCTCAATGTTAAGTTTTACAGATTTCTCCATGTTACAAATGACTAAGTCTTTGTTTAACACCTCAAAACCAGAGATAAACTCTTGTAAATCACCAGCAGTGAGTTGTGTTTTATTCGAAATTGAAACTACAAAAGATTCATTATCTGTATCTTCTATTTGTTGTTTAAAACGAATCTGCTTAAGATTAAGAATTATTTCTGTAACATCTTCTACTACACCTTTGATAGTAGAAAACTCATGATCTACTCCTTCAATACGAATTGAAGTAATAGCGTAACCTTCTAATGAAGAAAGTAATACTCTTCGAAGCGCGTTACCGATAGTCAATCCAAATCCAGGCTCTAAAGGTCTGAACTCAAATTTACCAACAGTATCGCTAGCATCTACTAAAATAACCTTGTCAGGTCTTTGAAAATTTAAAATTGCCATAATTTATAGAGTCAATTTTTATTTAGAGTACAACTCTACGATTAAATGTTCTTCAATGTTTTCTGGTATTTGCAAACGCTCAGGAACAGTTACAAAAGTACCTTCCATTTTGTCTGTATCCCAAGTCAACCATTCGTATTCACCTTTTCTATTTGCTAATGCTGTTTCAATAGTTTCTAGAGAGTGTGATTTTTGTCTTATCCCAATCATTTGTCCAGGTTTCAATGAATATGAAGGAATATTTACTATTGCTCCATCTACAGTGATGTGTCTATGAGAAACGAGTTGTCTAGCAGCTGCACGAGTAGGAGCAATTCCTAAGCGGTAAACTACATTGTCAAGTCTTGCTTCACAAAGTTGAATTAATATTTCACCTGTTACACCTTGAGATTTTGATGCTTTTTTAAATAAGTTACGAAATTGTTTTTCTAATATTCCGTAAGTATATTTAGCTTTCTGTTTTTCTGCTAATTGAATAGCGTATTCAGATTTCTTTCCTCTTCTTTTGTTTGGACCGTGTTGCCCTGGAGGATAGTTTCTCTTTGCGAAAGCTTTATCATCTCCATAAATAGCTTCATTAAATTTACGTGCTATTCTTGTTTTTGGACCTATATATCTTGCCATTTCTTCTTAATTAAATAAATTAAACTCTTCTTCTTTTAGGTGGACGACATCCATTGTGTGGTAATGGTGTAACATCAATAATTTCTGTTACTTCTATACCGCCATTATGGATACTTCTGATTGCAGATTCTCTACCGTTACCAGGTCCTTTTACGAAAACTTTTACTTTTCTAAGTCCTGCCTCGTGAGCAACCTTTACACAATCTTCTGCTGCAAGTTGAGCAGCGTAAGGTGTGTTTTTCTTAGAACCTCTGAATCCTAATTTCCCAGCCGAAGACCAAGATATCACTTCACCTTTTTTGTTGGTAAGTGAGATGATAATATTATTAAATGAAGCAGAGATATGAGCTTCTCCAACAGCTTCAACGATAACTTTACGTTTCTTTACTTTTGTATTTTTAGCCATAATCTACTTATTATTTAGTTGCTTTCTTTTTGTTAGCTACTGTTTTACGTTTTCCTTTACGTGTACGTGAATTGTTTTTAGTACGTTGTCCACGAAGTGGTAAACCAGCTCTGTGACGTATTCCACGATTACATCCAATGTCCATTAAACGTTTAATGTTTAATTGTACTTCAGAACGTAATTCTCCTTCAATAGTAAATTGCCCTACAGCTTCACGAATATTACTAATCTGTTCATCAGTCCAATCTTGAACTTTTATGTTTTCATCTACTTTTGCAGCCTCTAAAATCTCTTTAGCTCTGCTTCTACCTATTCCAAAGATATAAGTTAATGCAATAACTCCTCTTTTGTATTTTGGTATGTCTACTCCTGCTATTCTTGCCATAACTATCCTTGTCTTTGTTTATATCTAGGATTCTTCTTATTGATAACATATAATCTCCCTTTTCTACGTACAATCTTGCACTCAGGACTTCTTTTTTTAATTGATGCTCTAACTTTCATCTTGTTTTTTTTAATATCTATATGTAATTCTTGCCTTAGATAAGTCATACGGACTCATCTCTAATTTTACCTTATCTCCAGGTAAAAGTTTAATATAATGCATACGCATTTTTCCAGAAATGTGCGCCGTAACTACGTGCCCATTTTCAAGCTCTACACGAAACATTGCATTTGATAATGCTTCGGTTATTGTTCCATCTTGTTCTATTGAGGGTTGCTTTGCCATAATGAATTATTTTCTTCTACTGCTTCCAGTTTCCATTAATCCATCATAGTGACTATTTAACAAATAAGCGTTTATCTGTTGCATAGTGTCTATTGCTACCCCTACCATAATTAGTAAAGATGTACCTCCAAAAAATAATGCCCAACTTTGTTGTACATCAAATAACATTACGAATGCAGGGAAAATTGCTATACCGGCTAAAAACACAGCTCCCGGCAATGTTATTAAAGACATTAATTTATCTAAATAATCTGCAGTTTCTACTCCTGGTCGTACACCAGGGATAAAACCATTACTACGCTTTAAATCATCAGCCATTTTTGACGTAGGAACAGTTATTGCAGTATAAAAATACGTGAATATTATAATTAAAAATGCAAACAATGCATTATATGCTACACTTCCCATATCGGAGAAATTTGCAGCAAGCGTTTGTGTGGCTTCAAAGTTTTTAAATACCATTGCTGGAACAAACATAATTGCTTGTGCAAAGATAATTGGCATTACACCAGATGCATTAAGTTTTAAAGGCAAAAATTGTCTTGCGCCTAATACATTTTTTTCTAAACTTCCACTTGCATTTCTTCTAGCATATTGCACAGGTACTTGACGTACTGCTAATACTAGATATACACTTCCTAAAATGATGGCTAACCAAAGTATAATTTCGATAAGCATCATCATAAGACCGCCATTACCACCAGAGACTTTATTTACCCATTCTTCTAAGAAAGCTTTAGGCATTCTTGCCATAATACCAGCCATAATTAATATCGAAATACCATTACCGATACCTCTATCAGTAATTTTTTCTCCTAACCACATGGCAAATATTGTTCCTGTCATTAACAGAATAGTAGCAATAATCCAAAACATGGTGACATCTGAAGCTCTAACAGCTCCTTGAACATTCATTATTTGTGTTTGAATGTAAGCTGGTGCTTGAAACAAAGTAATCAAGATAGTTAACCATCTTGTTATTTGTGTTTTGGTTTTACGTCCACTCTCTCCATCTTTGTCTAGTTTTTGCAAATAAGGTATTGCCAATCCCATCAATTGTACAACAATCGAAGCTGAGATATAAGGCATAATACCTAGTGCAAGAATAGATGCTCTAGCAAAGGCTCCCCCAGAAAAAGCATTTATTAAATCTAAAAGCCCCCCTTTTCCAGTAGAAGAAGCTTTTTGCAAAGTTTCTACATCTACAAGTGGAAGTGGAATAAAAGATCCTATTCTATAAACTAAGATAAAACCGAGTGTAATTAAGATTTTATTTCTTAATTCTTCAATCTTATAAATATTTTTTATTGATGTGAAAAATTTCTTCATTGTATCTTAATTATAATTCTACTACTTCACCTCCAGCAGCTTCAATAGCAGCTTTAGCACTTGCAGTAAATTTATGAGCAGCCACTTTAAGTTTTGCTTTAAGCTCTCCTCTACCTAATATTTTTACCAATTCGTTTTTGCGAGCAAGGCGGTTTAAAACTATTGCTTCAAAATCTAACACACCATCAATTTTTTTGGCATCTACCATAGCCTGTAAAGTATCAAGGTTAATACCTACATATTCTTTACGGTTAATGTTTGTAAAACCAAATTTTGGTACACGTCTTTGCAAAGGCATTTGCCCTCCTTCAAAACCAATCTTACGAGAATAACCCGATCTTGATTTAGCTCCATTATGACCTCTTGTAGCAGTTCCACCTTTTCCTGATCCTTGGCCTCTACCAACGCGTTTAGAATTATGTGTTGCTCCTGCAGCAGGTTTTAAATTACTTAAGTTCATACTGATTTATTTTTTAAATTTCTTCTACAGAAACTAAATGTTTAACTTTATTTATCATACCAAGTATAGTTGGTGTAGCATCGTGCTCTACCACTTGATTCATCTTACGTAGTCCAAGAGCCTCTAAAGTTCTTTTTTGATCTTGAGGTCTTCTTATCTGACTTCTTACTTGTTTTACTCTTACTTTTCCCATTGTCTTAAAAATTAACCGTTAAACACTTTATCCAAAGAAACACCACGTTGTTTTGCAATTGTGTGTGCATCTCTCAAGTTTAACAAAGCATCAAAAGTTGCTTTTACAACATTATGAGGATTTGAAGATCCTTGTGATTTTGAAAGTACATCTTTTACGCCTACTGTTTCAAGAACTGTACGAACAGCTCCACCAGCAATAACCCCTGTACCGTGAGATGCAGGTTTCATAAATACTTTTGCTCCTCCAAATTTTCCTTTTTGTTCGTGTGGTATTGTTCCTTTAACCAAAGGAATACGAACTAAATTTTTCTTAGCGTCTTCTATAGCTTTTGCGATTGCAGAAGCAACATCTTTAGATTTTCCTAAACCATGTCCTACAACACCATTCTCATCTCCTACAACTACGATAGCAGAGAAACCAAATGCTCTACCCCCTTTTGTTACTTTGGTAACACGTTGTACTCCAACCAATTTGTCTACTAAATCGAGACCACTTGGTTTTACTAATTCTGCGTTTAAATATTTACTGTACATAATTTATTAGAATTTTAATCCGCCTTCTCTTGCGCCTTCTGCCAATGCTTTAATTCTACCGTGATATAAAAAGCCACCTCTATCAAAAGTAACAGTTTCTATCTTAGCTTTTAATGCTTTCTCAGCTATTAATTTACCAACTGCTTTTGCAGTCTCTACCTTAGTACCTTTTGAGATACCTTTGTCTCTTGATGATGCTGCAACCAATGTTGTATTAGCTACATCGTCAATTAATTGACAATAAATTTCTTTATTACTACGAAAAACAGCTAAACGCGGTCTTGCTGTAGTACCGTTAACAACTTTACGAACTCTTAAATGAATTCTTTGTCTTTTTTCTTTTTTTGTTAATGCCATAATGCAATTAATTATTATGCAGTTTTACCAGCTTTTCTTCTTAATTCTTCTCCTACAAATTTAACTCCTTTTCCTTTGTACGGCTCAGGTAAACGGAAAGAACGAATCTTTGCTGCCACTTGACCAACCAATTGTTTATCAAAAGATGTTAATATTACTCTAGGATTCTTACCTTTTTCAGATATTGTCTCCACTTTTACTTCTGGAGCAATATCTAATACTATGTTGTGAGAGTATCCCAATGCAAGATCAAGAACATTGCCTTGATTTGATGCACGGTAACCTACTCCTACTAACTCGAGTTCTTTTTTCCAACCTTTGGCTACACCTTCAATCATGTTGAACATCAATGAGCGGTATAAACCATGTTTGGCTTTGTGTTCTTTAGAATCTGATGGACGTGTTACACGTACTACACCGTCTTCTACAGTAATGCTTACACTAGAGTATTCTTGAGTTAATTCACCCAATTTTCCTTTTACTGTAATTACATTATCTTTTATATCTAACGTTACTCCGTCTGGAATCGTTATTGGATTGTTTCCTATTCTTGACATAATTTTCTTAATTTTTTAGTAAACGTAACATAAAACTTCTCCTCCAACATTCTCACGGCGTGCTTTTTTGTCAGTCATTACTCCTTTAGAAGTAGAAACTATCGCTACACCAAGACCGTTAAGTACTTTTGGCATATCAGCAGATGATGCGTATTGACGCAACCCCGGTTTACTGGCTCTTATTAAACTTTTAATAACAGGAGCTTTAGTAATTTTATCATATTTTAAGGCAATTTTGATAGAACCTTGTGCTCCAGAATCATCAAATTTGTAACTTAAGATAAAACCTTGATCAAATAAGATTTCGGTTATCGCTTTTTTCAATTTTGATGCTGGAATTTCTACAACACGATGACCTGCACTGTTGGCATTTCTAATTCGTGTTAAAAAATCTGCAATTGTATCTGTATACATATTTATAAATTTATGGTCTTGGTTTTCATCTTATGATGAACCTGAGACCAGTTAATACTTGTTTGTGGTTTACCAACTCGCTTTTTTAACGCCTGGTATTAAACCTTGATTAGCCATTTCTCTGAACATTACACGAGAAATACCAAATTGACGCATATAGCCTTTTGGTCTTCCTGTTAATTTACATCTATTGTGTAAACGTACAGGAGATGCATTTTTAGGAAGTTTTTGAAGACCTTCAAAGTCTCCAGCTTCTTTTAATGCTTTTCTTTTAGCAGCATATTTTGCAACTAATTTTCTACGCTTAACCTCGCGGGCTTTCATTGATTCTTTTGCCATCTTCTTAGTTCTTTTTAAATGGTAAACCTAGTTCTTTCAATAACGATTTTGCTTCCTTATCAGTTTGAGCTGAAGTAACAAAAGTGATATCCATTCCACTAATTCTATTGATTCTATCAATATTAATTTCTGGGAATATAATTTGCTCCGTAACACCTAAATTGTAATTTCCTCTTCCGTCAAAACCTGAAGCTTTGATACCTTGAAAATCTCTTACACGTGGTAAAGATGCAGTCACTAAACGATCTAAAAATTCGTACATTCTATCTCCTTTAAGTGATACCATCGCACCGATAGGCATTCCTTTACGCAATTTAAAAGCGGCAACATCTTTTTTAGATATTGTTGCTATTGCTTTTTGTCCAGTAATACGTGTCAATTCATCAACAGCGTATTCTATTAGTTTCTTATCTGCAACAGCTCCTCCAACCCCTCTACTAAGTACTATCTTAGTAAGTTTTGGAACTTGCATAATATTCTTGTAACCGAATTCTTCCATCAAAGATTTTGTAATCTTGTTGTTGTATTCGTCTTTTAGTCTTGGAGTATATGCCATAACTATATTATTTCATTTGATTTTTTAGAAAATCTTACCTTTTTTCCAGATTCAACCTTATATCCTACACGTGTAGCTTTTCCAGATTTAGAATCTATTAAAGCTAAGTTAGAAATATGAATAGGTGCTTCTTTCTTGATAATACCTCCTTGTGGATTATTTGCACTCGGTTTCATGTGTTTTGAAACCATATTTACACCAGTTACAATAGCTTTATTCTTTTCACGGAATATTTTTGCTACTACACCTGTATCTCCTTTATGATCTCCTGCAATAACAGTTACAGTATCTCCAGATTTTATTTTTATCTTTATCATTGTAATAAATTTAAAGCACTTCTGGTGCTAATGATACTATTTTCATAAATTGTTTATCACGAAGTTCTCTAGCTACGGGACCAAAAACACGCGTTCCTTTCATAGCACCTGCCGTGTCTAACAACACACAAGCATTATCATCAAAACGGATATATGACCCATCTGCTCTTCTTACTTCTTTCTTAGTACGTACTACAACAGCAGTTGACACTTGCCCTTTCTTAACGGAACCGTTAGGAGTTGCATCTTTTATTGTCACTACTATCTTGTCACCTATAGAAGCATATCTTCTCTTTGTACCTCCAAGTACACGGATAACCATTACTTCTTTGGCTCCTGTGTTGTCGGCTACTTTTAATCTTGACTCTTGTTGTAACATATCTTACTTCGCTCTTTCAATTATTTCAACTAATCTCCAACATTTAGATTTACTCATAGGTCGTGTTTCCATGATTCTTACAGTATCTCCTATGTTGCAATCGTTTTGCTCATCATGTGCTACATACTTTTTAGTACGTAGTACGAATTTTCCGTACATCGGGTGTTTTACGCGTTTTACTTCAGCAACTACGATAGATTTATCCATCTTGTTACTTTTAACAACACCTATACGCTCTTTTCTTAAATTTCTTTTTTCCATGTTTTCCATTCAATAAATATTATTGATCTTTTTTGGTAATCTCAGTTGCTAATCTGGCAACAGTTCTTCTCAAATTTCTTAATTGAATTGGATTATCCAATGGTGAAATAGCGTGAGCTAATTTCAAACTTGCTAGACTCTTTTGAGTTTCTTGCAATTTTGTTTTCAAATCCTCAATTGCCATTTCTTTAATTTCTGATTGTTTCATGCTTTTTCTTTTCTTAAATTAAGCTTCAAAATCTCTTGCAATAACAAACTTAGTTTTCACTGGTAATTTTTGTGCCGCTAGTCTTAAAGCTTCTTTTGCAACGTGCAAAGGTACTCCTCCAACTTCAAACATTATTTTACCAGGTTTTACTACTGCTACGAAATACTCTGGAGCTCCTTTCCCCTTACCCATACGTACCTCTAAAGGTTTTTTAGTAATAGGCTTATCTGGGAAAATTTTAATCCAAAGTTGTCCTTCCCTCTTCATATGACGTGTTGCTGCAATACGTGCTGCTTCAATTTGTCTAGAAGTAAGAAATTTAGAATCTAAAGACTTAATACCAAACATTCCGTTTGATAATTGATGACCTCTTTGAGATAACCCTTTCATACGCCCTTTTTGGACTTTACGATATTTTACTCTTTTTGGCTGTAACATTTTTTAACTCTTTAAAATTACTTTCTACGACGGTTTCTACCTCTATTACCAGCTCCGCCTCCAGATTTGCCCGATTTCTTAGACATACCTACAAGTGGATTAAGCTCACGCTTACCATAAACCTCGCCTTTCATTATCCATACTTTCACACCAAGACGCCCATAAGTTGTATGCGCTTCTTTAAGTGAATAGTCAATATCTGCTCTAAAGGTTGACAATGGAATTCTTCCATCTTTGAATCCTTCAGAACGTGCCATTTCAGCACCATTCAAACGACCAGAGATTTGAATTTTAATTCCCTCTGCATTCATACGCATGGCAGCCATAATTGCCATTTTTATTGCGCGTTTATATGAAATACGATTCTCAATCTGACGTGCAATACTATCTGCAACCAAATTGGCATCTAATTCAGGTCTCTTAATCTCAAATATATTGATCTGGATATCTTTATTGAATACTTTTTTCAAAGATTCTTTCAACTTGTCTACCTCTTGTCCACCTTTCCCGATAATGATACCTGGTCTAGCTGTAGTGATAGTAACGGTTACAAGTTTCAACGTTCTCTCAATTATGATACGTGAGATACTAGCTCTTGACATCTGTGCATGAATATACTTTCTTATCTTATCATCTTCAGCAAGTCTATCACCATAGTCATTTCCTCCATACCAGTTAGATTCCCATCCTCTGATAATTCCTAAACGGTTTCCTATTGGATTCGTCTTTTGTCCCATACTATAATTATTTACTTTCTGAATTAATTTTACTTCCTAAAACCAAAGTTACATGATTTGAACGTTTTCTAATACGGTGAGCACGCCCTTGTGGAGCTGGTCTCAAACGTTTTAGCATTGATCCACTATCAACTTTAATTTCTTTAATAAACAAACCGGCATCTTCTACACTTTCACCTTCATTTTTAGCTTCCCAGTTAGCAATTGCAGAAATTAACAATTTCTCCACCTTGCGAGATGCTTCTTTTGAATTGAATTTTAATATTTGAAGTGCTTTATTTATTTCTACACCGCGTACGATATCTGCTACCAAACGCATTTTTCTCGGTGATGTAGGACAATTATTAAGCTTAGCAAAAGCAATATGCTTTCTAGCTTCTTTCATTTTGTCTGCTGTATTTTTCTTTCGAACTCCCATAATAGCCTACTATTTTTTACCTTTATTCTTTCTATTAGCTCCATGACCTCTATAAGTTCTTGTAAGAGAAAACTCTCCTAACTTATGTCCAACCATGTTTTCTGTAACATACACAGGTACAAATGTCTTACCGTTATGCACAGCAATAGTTTGTCCAACAAAATCAGGAGTAATCATAGATGCTCTAGACCAAGTTTTAATCACTTGTTTTTTTCCTGATTCAATATTTGCGGCTACCTTTTTTTCAAGTCTTACACTTACAAAAGGTCCTTTTTTTAATGAACGTGCCATCTATCTTTTAGTTTTTCTACGTTCTACAATATACTTATTACTCGGTTTCGTCTTAGAACGCGTTCTGTATCCTTTCGCAGGTATACCATTACGTGATCTTGGATGCCCTCCAGAAGCTCTACCTTCTCCACCACCCATTGGGTGATCAACAGGATTCATTCTAACTGGATTCGTTCTTGGTCTTCTACCTAACCAACGTGTTCTACCTGCTTTACCAGATACAATCAATTGGTGGTCCGAATTTGATACTGCTCCAATAGTCGCAGCACAAGTAACCAAAATAAGACGTGTTTCTCCCGAAGGTAATTTTACCGTAGCAAACTTACCATCTCTTGCCATTAATTGAGCAAATGCACCAGCACTACGTGCTAATACAGCTCCTTGACCCGGATGTAATTCGATACAAGATATCACTGTTCCTAAAGGAATATCTGCAAGCGGCATAGCATTACCTAAATCTGGTGCTACTTTTTCCCCTGTGATAACCTTTTGACCTACTTTCAATCCAGAAGGTGCAACAATGTATCTTTTTTCTCCATCAGCAAACGCCAACAATGCAATAAACGCCGTACGATTTGGATCGTACTCTATCGTTTTTACAGTCGCTGGGATACCGTGCTTGTTTCTTTTGAAGTCAATAATACGATAACGTTTCTTATGCCCTCCACCTAAGTAGCGCATTGTCATTTTACCAGAATTATTTCTTCCTCCAGATCTCTTCTTCGGAGCGAGTAAACTCTTCTCCGGCTTATCAGTAGTTAGAACATCAAATTCGTTCACTACTCTAAAACGCTGACCTGGTGTAATCGGTTTTAATTTTTTAACTGACATTTTATTTATTAAAGATTGTTATAAAAATCAATACTTTCTCCTTCTGCTACTTGTACAAACGCTTTTTTATATGCATTTGATTTTCCAGCAACAACACCACTTTTAGTGAATTTAGTTTTACGCTTAGGACCATAAACCATAGTTCTAACTTTCAATACATTTACACCATAAGTTGCTTCAATTTCTTTCTTAATCTGAATTTTGTTAGCTGCTCTCGCAACAACAAAACCATAACGATTAAAAAGTTCTGCTTCTTCCGTTACTTTTTCAGTAATTATTGGTTTTATTAAGATACTCATAATTGATTTTAACTTAAAATTGATTCTATTTCCGCAACTGAACTCTCAGTAAGCACAAGCTTTCCTGCATTCAAAACACTATAAGTGTTTACTCCTGAGTTACTTACAACTTTTGCTCTATTTAAATTGCGTGAAGACAAATATACATTTTTATTGTTCTCTGCCAAGACAAACATTGCTTTTTTATTTTCAAGCGATAATGCTTTCAAAACAGCTAAGAAATTTTTAGTTTTTGGAGCGTCAAAAGTAAAATCTTCAACCACTACAATATTATTTTCTTTTGCCATCAAGCTCAATGCTGATTTACGAGCTACTTTTTTCAAACCTTTATTCAATTTGAATGAATAGCTTCTTGGTCTTGGTCCAAAAACACGACCTCCACCTCTAAAAATTGGAGATTTGATACTTCCTGCACGTGCAGTACCTGTACCTTTTTGTTTTTTTATCTTTCTAGTAGAACCTGCTATATCAGCACGTTCTTTTGCTTTATGCGTTCCTTGTCTTTGATTAGCAAGGTACTGCTTCACGTCCAAATAAACAGCATGTTCATTTGGTTCTACTCCAAATACATCTGAAGAAAGATTAATTTTTCTTCCGGTATCTTTTCCGTTTATATCTAATACTGCTAATTCCATTACTTTTCTATTATTACGTAAGCGTTTTTATGACCTGGAACACATCCTTTAACAACAAGAAGATTTTTATCAGCTACAACTTTCAATACTCTTAAGTTTTGAACTTTTATTGTATCTCCTCCCATTCTACCTGCCATACGCATTCCTTTGAATACACGTGCAGGATAAGATGCTGCTCCAATTGATCCTGGTGCTCTCAAACGGTTGTGTTGACCGTGAGTAGCTTGACCAACTCCTGCAAATCCATGGCGTTTTACAACCCCCTGGAATCCTTTACCTTTTGAAGTTGCTGAAACATCAACAAATTCTCCTTCTGTGAAGTGCTCTACTGTAAGCACATCTCCTAATTTGTACTCCTCCTCAAAACCTTTGAACTCAACGACTTTACGTTTAGGAGCTGTACCTGCCTTTTTAAAGTGCCCTTGAAGCGCTTTTGGCGTACTTTTCTCCTTTTTGTCATCGAAACCAAGCTGAATAGCTGCATAACCATCTACTTCTTCGGTTCTGACTTGGGTAACTACACAAGGACCAGCTAATATAACAGTACAAGGAATGTTTTTTCCGTTCTCATCATAAATACTAGTCATTCCGATTTTTTTTCCTATTAACCCAGACATTATTATTTATTTAATTAATTATTAAAAATACACTAGCTCAACTATTGAGCTAGTGTACTATTTTAGTTACATTATACTTTTATCTCTACTACTACTCCACTTGGCAATTCAAGTTTCATCAAGGCATCAATTGTTTTTGATGATGAGCTATAGATATCCAATAGACGTTTGTATGAACTTAATTGGAACTGCTCTCTTGATTTCTTATTTACGTGTGGTGAACGCAATACAGTAAAAATCTTTTTGTGTGTTGGCAATGGTATTGGACCATTAACAATCGCACCTGTATTTTTTACAGCTTTTACGATTTTTTCAGCAGATTTATCCACTAAATTGTAATCGTAAGATTTTAATTTGATTCTTATTTTTTGACTCATTTTATAAAAATTTAGTGGTTATCCTATTGCTTTTTTGATTACCTCTTCAGATATATTTGAAGGGGTTTGATCGTAACGCTCAAATTCCATAGTTGAAGTTGCTCTACCCGAAGACAATGTTCTCAAAGTAGTTACATATCCAAACATTTCTGATAGTGGCACATAAGCTTTAATGATTTTAGCACCATTACGGTCACTCATATCATTTACTTGACCTCTACGTCTGTTCAAATCTCCAACGATATCTCCCATATATTCTTCTGGTGTAACCACTTCCAATTTCATAATTGGCTCAAGAATTACAGCTCCAGCAGCTTTTGCAGCAGCTTTAAATCCTAATTTTGCAGCTAACTCAAAAGATAGTGAATCCGAATCCACAGGGTGGAAAGATCCATCTTTAAGGGTTACTTTCATTGTATCTACTACGAAACCAGCCAAAGGACCGTTAACCATAGCAGCCTCAAATCCTTTTTGTACAGCAGGAATATATTCTTTTGGAATACGTCCTCCTTTTATTACATCAACAAATTGTAGTCCTGAACCTTCAAAATCTTCATCTACAGGTCCCATTTCAAATACAATATCTCCAAATTTACCACGTCCACCAGATTGCTTTTTGTAAGTTTCTCTGTGTTCTGCAGTACGTGTCAACGCTTCTTTGTATTCTACTTGTGGCTCGCCTTCTGTAACTTCTACTTTGAACTCGCGACGCAATCTATCTATAATGATGTCTAAGTGCAACTCTCCCATTCCTGAGATAATTGTTTGACCACTTGCTTCATCTGTTTTTACTTGGAATGTTGGATCTTCTTCTGCCAATTTACCAATAGCAACACCTAATTTTTCAACATCGGCTTTTGTTTTTGGTTCAATAGCAATACCAATTACTGGTGCAGGAAAGTCCATACTTTCCAATACTATTGGATGTTTTAAATCTGACATGGTATCTCCTGTACGGATATCTTTAAATCCTACAGCTGCTCCAATATCTCCTGCTTCTATATAATCAATTGCATTTTGCTTATTCGCATGCATTTGATAAATTCTAGAAATACGTTCTTTCTTTCCTGAACGGTTGTTCAAAATATATGAACCTGCATCTAAACGACCTGAATACGTACGGAAGAATGCTAAACGACCAACAAATGGATCTGTAGCAATCTTAAACGCTAAGGCTGCAAAAGGCTCATTTACATCTGGTTTACGTTCAATTGAATCTCCTGTATCAGGATCTGTACCAATAATTGCATCTTTATCTAATGGAGAAGGCAAATATCTAACCACTGCATCCAATAAGAATTGTACACCTTTATTTTTGAAAGCTGAACCACAAACCATAGGTATGATAGCCATATCCATAACTGCAGCACGTAAAGCAGCATGTACTTCGTCTTCTGAAATAGAATCTTCATCCTCAAAGAATTTCTCCATTAAGTTTTCATCATATTCTGCTACAGCTTCAATAAGTTCTGCTCTATATTTATGCGCTTCTTCTTTTAAATCTTCTGGGATAGGTACAACTTGAAAAGTTGCTCCCATATTTTCTTCATCCCAAATAATTGCTTGGTTTTTTACCAAATCAACAATTCCTTTAAAATCCCCCTCTTCTCCAATAGGTAAAACTATTGGAACTGCGTTAGATTTTAACATTTCACGTACTTGTTTGTTTACATTCAAAAAGTCAGAACCTTGTCTGTCCATTTTATTTACAAACCCAATACGTGGCACTTTATAGTTATCTGCTAGTCTCCAGTTAGTCTCTGATTGTGGCTCTACACCATCAACAGCACTAAATAAGAACACTAAACCATCAAGTACACGTAACGAACGATTTACCTCAACGGTAAAATCTACGTGACCTGGAGTGTCGATAATATTAAAGTGATATCCTTTTGTTTGTCCTGGAATTGCTTGTCCATTATCTGTAGGAAATTTCCATTCACAAGTAGTTGCCGCAGAAGTGATTGTAATTCCACGCTCTTGTTCTTGCTCCATCCAGTCCATTGTAGCAGCGCCATCATGCACTTCTCCAATTTTATGACTTACACCCGTATAGAACAACACACGCTCTGTTGTTGTTGTTTTTCCTGCATCAATATGTGCTGCAATCCCTATATTTCTTGTATATTTTAAATCTCTTGCCATTGCTTTTTATTAAAATCTAAAGTGAGAGAATGCTTTATTAGCCTCTGCCATTTTATGAACATCCATACGTTTTTTTACAGCAGCTCCTTCTTCTTTATGTGCAGCTAATATTTCTGCAGCTAATTTTTGAGCCATTGATTTCTCATTTCTTTTTCTAGCAAACAAGATTAACCATTTCATCCCCATAGATAATTTTCTATCTGGACGAATTGGCATTGGTATTTGGAAAGTTGCCCCTCCAACTCTACGACTACGCACTTCTACGTGTGGCGTAACGTTAGCTAAAGCATCTTTAAATACTTGCAATGCTGTTTTTTCTTCGTCTTGCTTTTTTGCATCTACAATATCAATAGCATTGTAGAACACATTAAAAGCAGTTGATTTTTTACCATCCCACATCAAGTTATTCACAAAACGTGTAACTAACTGATCGTTAAATTTTGGATCTGGTAAAAGTGGTCTTTTTTTCGCCTTTCTTTTTCTCATGTCTTTACATTAAAAGATTAATAATTTTACTTCTTCGGGCGTTTTGCACCATATTTAGAGCGACGTTGAGTTCTTCCCTCAACACCTGCAGTATCTAACGCTCCACGAACGATATGATATCTTACCCCTGGCAAATCTTTTACCCTTCCTCCTCTTACCAATACTATCGAGTGCTCTTGCAAATTGTGCCCCTCTCCTGGTATGTACGCATTTACTTCATTTCCATTAGTCAAACGAACCCTTGCTACTTTACGCATAGCTGAATTCGGTTTTTTTGGAGTTGTAGTATATACACGCGTACAAACACCTCTACGTTGAGGGCACGAATTTAAAGCCGCCGATTTACTCTTCTTGGTAATGCTGGTTCTTCCTTTTCGTACTAATTGTTGTATAGTTGGCATATATTAAAAATTAATTTATATTATTCTATAGTTCTTCGAAATACTATTTTCGAGCTTGCAAAAGTAATAATATTTTTCTAAAAATCAAACAGCTAAGCCTTTATTTTTTAAATAATTTTCAAAAAGAACGAAATATTCTTTAAAAATGAAAAAATATGACTAAAATAGTTGTTTAGGGCTTGTTGTTTTGCTCAACCAACTTATTAAAGCCTCATTTTTCAAAGCATTAAAACAATCAATACCCATATTTATCTTTCCACCTTGTTTTTAAAAAATCACGCATGCTATTTTCACGTGCATTATTTTGTGGTTTAAAAAAAACTGTATTACTTATTTCTTCGGGTAAAAATTCAGCGGAAGCAAAATTATTTTCATAGTTATGTGCATATTTATAATCCGCTCCATAACCCATTTCTTTCATCAATTTTGTGGGCGCATTACGCAGTGCTAGTGGTACAGCTAAATCTCCAGTTTGCTCCACAATTTCTTGCGCTTCTCCAATTGCTTGGTAGGCAGCATTACTCTTTGCTGAAGTAGCTAGATAAATAGCACATTGACTGAGAATAATACGTGATTCTGGAAAACCAATACTTGTAACAGCTTGAAAGGTATTATTTGCCATAATAAAAGCTGTTGGATTTGCATTACCGATGTCTTCGGAAGCTAAAATAACTAAGCGCCTTGCTATAAATTTAGGGTCTTCGCCGCCAGCAATCATCCGAGCAAGCCAATATACAGCTGCATTAGGATCGCTATCGCGTATTGACTTGACAAAAGCCGAAATAATATCATAATGCTGTTCGCCTGTTTTATCATAACGAGCAGGGTTTTTCTGTACTTGCTCTTGTACTTTTTTATTGGTAATCAGTATCTGTTCTGCAGTATCATTTAGGATAAGTAACTCAAACACATTGAGTAATCGCCTCGCATCACCTCCAGAGAGTTGTAGCAATGCATCTGTTTCTTCTAATAGTATTTGTTTTGACTGGAGCGACTTATCTGTGTCAATTGCTTGCTTGAGTATAGCGAGTAAATCAGCTTTATCAAAAGGCTTTAAGGTATAGACTTGACATCTTGACAGTAGTGCGGGAATAACCTCAAAACTTGGATTTTCTGTTGTTGCTCCTATCAGTGTAATCCAGCCTTTTTCTACTGCTGCAAGCAGTGAGTCTTGTTGCGATTTACTAAAACGATGTATTTCGTCAATAAACAGAATAGGGCTTTTGTCACCAAATAAGTTACCACTATTTTTGGCTTTATCAATAATTGCTCTAATATCTTTTACACCACTATTGATGGCACTTAAAGTATAAAATGGCCGCTTACTTTTTGCAGCAATTAGCTCTGCCAGTGTGGTCTTTCCAATACCTGGAGGTCCCCAAAGTATTAATGATGGGATAAGCCCAGTTTGTAATATTTTATTTAAAATGCCTTGTTCACCAAGGAGATGTCTTTGTCCAATATAGTGTTCCAATGTTTTGGGACGTACGCGTTCTGCTAATGGTTTATTCATAGGATAAAAGTAGTATAAATAATAGAATCTGCCAATATTACCTTTTTAATTATTTTGGCGAGCTATTTGCTACACTTTAATTATGCAAGAACGCTTGAAATACAATGATGGTATTTGGTTTTATCCATTTATATTTACGTTATTTTTATGGTTTGTAAAAGTCATCGAGGTAAAGTACAATATATACTTGATAGATTATGGCATCTTTCCTCGAACTATAAAAGGTTTACAAGGTATTTTGTTTGCACCGTTTATTCATGCTACTATCAAACACCTTTGGGCAAACACCCTTCCTTTTTTTATTACTACAGGATTGCTCTATTATTTCTATCGGAATATTTTTTGGAAAATAATACCCTATGCTATAATAATAACAGGATTACTAACTTGGTTAGTAGCGCGTAACGCCTATCATATTGGCGTAAGTGGCTTGATATATAGCAATGTCAGTTTCTTGTTTTTTGGAGGTGTATTCTCCAAAAACTACCGTTTGATGGCAGTTTCTTTGCTGATTGTATTTCTTTATGGCGGTATGATATGGTATGTTTTTCCTACAGAAGAGGGTATCTCTTGGGAAGGACACCTTATGGGTTTGTTTTCTGGTTTCGCATTGGTTTATTATTATAAAAAACAACTACTGCAACCTGAAAAGAAATACCAATGGCAGCAAGAGAATTATACTATTGACAATGATGAATTTATGCAATCTTTTGATGAAAATGGCAATTTTATAGATCCTCCAATAGTTGAAGAAACAGATGAAGATTCCGCTAATGAAACCATCGCTATTAATTATATTAATAAAGAAGATTAAGTCTCGATGAGTGAAAAATGAAAAATACGGATAATGCCACCTCTAATAAAAGAGACTTTTAATTCTACATTCATAAGATTTATTTATCACATATTAAAATAACCTGCATTTCAAGAGATTTCTCGGCGTTCGTCCCTCACTTTGTTGAAATGACAATCTATTTTTGAGTACCGTTTAGACTGTTGAAAAGAGTTTATCCTAATCGTTG
>JALSVQ010000033.1 GCA_027073495.1 Flavobacteriaceae bacterium
TTAAATCTTGAAGCAGCAGGTGTAAAACTTACCGAAAGAGGACAAGTAGAAACAAATGCGCAATTACAAACAAATACATCAAATATTTATGCCATTGGAGATATTGTAGCTGGACCTATGCTTGCTCATAAAGCAAGTGAAGAAGGTGAAATGGTTGCTGAAATAATAGCAGGACAAAAACCGCATATAGATTACAATCTTATTCCTGGTGTAGTTTATACATGGCCAGAAGTTGCCGCTGTAGGAAAAACAGAAGAGCAGTTAAAAGAAGCAGGCGTAGCTTACAAAGTAGGAAGTTTTCCAATGCGTGCTTTAGGACGTGCTCGCGCAAGTATGGATATTGAAGGGCAAGTAAAAGTACTAGCAGATGCCAATACAGATGAAATACTTGGTGTCCATATGATTGGTGCTCGTGCTGCAGATATGATTGCTGCTTCGGTAGTTGCTATGGAGTTTAGAGCTTCTAGCGAAGATATAGCAAGAACTTCTCATGCGCATCCAACCTTTACAGAAGCGATAAAAGAAGCTTGTATGGCAGTAGAAAAAAGAGCAATACACAGTTAAGAATCTATAATGGATAAAAAAGAATTATTAAATGCAATTAATGCTGCGATGAAAAATACACTAATGGAAACATTAGCTATTAAGTACACCGATGTTGGTGCTAATTTTGAATATATGGTCGCTACTATGCCCGTTACTCCCAAAGTACATCAGCCGATGGGTTTATTGCATGGTGGAGCTTCTGTAGCGCTTGCAGAAAGTCTTGGAAGTGCAGCATCACATTTTGCAGCTGGAGATAAGTTTGAAGCAAGAGGTATTGAGATTAGTGCCAATCATATTAAATCTATTCGTGAAGGCGTAGTTACTGCTACGGCTAGAATATTGCATCGTGGACGCTCTACGCATTTGTGGGAAATACGTATTGAAGATGAACAAAATAATCTTATTTCGATTTGTAAACTCACCAATATGATTATTCCAAAAAGAAAATTAAAATAATGTTTGTTGAAGACTTTATTCAAAAGGTAAGTTATTTAATCCAAAATGACTTGCCTTTTTCTTTGTTTAATCAACCAGATGATGCCACTGTTTTTTTGTATTATCAAACAGATAATACTTTATTTACTAGTAGTGAATTAGATTTTGAGGGCTTTGTTATTGCGCCTTTTCATTGGGATGGTAGTTTTACTTTTATACCCAATACGCATCAATTAACTATTTCAAAACAAGATTTATTAGCTTATTTTAAAGGAAAAGATCAGCAAAATGAGCAATTAAATATTGCAAACACGAAGCAAGAAGAAATGCAATATCAAAAGTTGATAATGCAAGCAATAGCGACTATTAATTCAAGTGATTTAGAAAAAGTAGTCTGTTCTAGAAAACAAGTTGTTGCCACAAAAATAGACCAAATAACTACCTTTGTAAAGATGCTTCGAACCTATCCTTTTGCGTTTAATTATTGTTTTCAACATTCGAAATTGGGACAATGGATGGGCGCAACACCAGAATTGTTATTGGCATATCAAAACGAGCGTATGCAAACCGTAGCATTGGCAGGAACACAAGCGTATGTTGCTGATAAAAAAACTTACCACTGGCGCCAAAAAGAATGTGATGAACAACAAACAGTTACCGATTATATTGTTTCTAATCTTGAAAATTTGGGTTTTGACCTAAAGGTCACGTCAGCAAAAACTGCATTTGCAGGAAAAGTTGTACATTTGAAATCAATAATAGCGATTAAAATCACAAAACCAAAACTAATTAATGTCCTCAAAACCTTACATCCAACACCTGCTGTTTGCGGATTTCCTTTGGATAAATCCTTAGCATTTATAGCAAGTTTTGAAGATTATCATAGACTTTTTTATACGGGTTTTGTAGGAGTAGTAAATACAGATGCATTAGCTATTTACGTGAATTTGCGTTGTATGGAAGTTAATGCTCAAAATGTTGCTATTTATGTTGGCGGCGGTGTGAATAGCGCAAGCAATCCTACCGAAGAATGGCAAGAAACAGTATTGAAAAGCACTGTTCTCGCTCAAGTGATTTGTAAAAAATAATACATTATGAAAAAAGCATATTTTGCAATAAGTTACAGTAAACGAAAGGAGTTTGATGAAGAAATTGAAGCCTTGCAGTCTTTATTTGATGAACGAGGAATTGAACTCTTGGTTTTTGTTGATAAATACAATTTTGCACCGAATCAAGAAGTATTAATGATGCAAACCGCATTTAAAGAAATTGATAGTTCTGATATTTTAATAGCCGAATTAACTAATCTATCAGTAGGCGTTGGAATTGAACTTGGTTATGCGCTTGCAAGTAAAAAACCAATTGTATATCTTCATAACATAAATTCTGCATATTCGCCAACGGCTGCTGGTTCTGCTGATTTGAGTTTTAATTATGATTCTGTTTTTGAAATGCAGCATAAAATGCTTGCAGCATTAGCAAAATTACTTTAAAGTTGGAGTTTATTCTTTAGCCTTATAAGACTTTACTAAATTATTACAGCTTAATTTGATTTACTGCGTTCTAAAAAGTACCTTTGATATTTAAAATTTATTCAGATGAAAATACATTTATTTATTATCATAGTACTTTTTGTTTCTTGCAATACTATTCCTGAGGATGCTAAAAATGTAAAGAAGACGCAATATTTAGATAAAGTACAATCAGATGTTTCTATTAATACTGATTTTGAACAATTTAAAGCAACATTGAATCGAGAATTTGCTTCTAAAGCAACATCGCCATTAACCGAAGAAGATTTAAAAATATTTAAATCATTAGCTTTTTTTTCATATAATAAAGCAATGGTGTTTGATGCTAAAGTGGTATTGACACCAAAAACCAATTTTTATGGTTTAGCTACAACCACTTCTCGCATGCCAGAATACAGACAATATGCTTTGCTACAGTTTAAATATAAAGAAAAAACCTATGAACTCCCTGTTTATCAAGGCAAAGATTTAATGCATCAAGAAGGTTATAAAGATTATTTGTTTTTACCATTTTCAGATTTAACCAATGGAAATGAAACATACGGAGGAGGGCGCTATTTAGACTTGAGAATACCTGAAAATGATACTATTATCCTTGATTTTAACAAAGCGTACAATCCGTATTGTGCCTATAATCATAAGTATTCTTGTCCAAAAATACCGGCCGCAAATAATTTGCCCTTTGCTGTTGAAGCTGGCGTTAAAAAAATGCATTAATTAGCATGGAGAAGTCACTATTACATTATCCAATAGAAGGTTTAAAAGGTGTTGGGCCAGCACGCGCAAAATTATTGTATAATGCATTAGGCGTTATCACTTACAGTGATTTGTTGAATCTTTATCCGCGTCGTTATATAGATAAAACGGCTTATTACAAAATTAATCAATTGCAAAATACGAATGCAGAAGTTCAGATAATAGGAAAGATCATTCATATTAAAACAATAGGAGAGAAGCGTGCAAAACGTCTTGTGGCAACATTCAAAGATGAAACAGGAACCATGGAGTTGGTTTGGTTTCGAGGGTTAAAGTGGCTCAAAGATGGGTTAAAAATTAATGAACCTTATGTTGCTTATGGCAAAGTCTCAAAATTTGGTCAAAACTATAATATGCCACATCCTGAGCTAGAATTGTTAGCGGTGCATCAGCAAAGCTTGCGCTCAGCAATGCAACCTGTTTATCCGCTGACAGAACAGCTGACAAAAAAAAATATTAGTAATAGAACAATCAATCAAATCATGCAGCATTTATTTCGGTCGCTGCAAAAATCGGTGATACCAGAAACATTGTCTGAGCGTATTATCAAGCAATTTGATTTGATTTCAAAAAAAGAAGCTTTATTTAATATTCATTTCCCACAAAGTCAAAGTCTTTTGCTCAAGGCACAACAACGCTTGAAGTTTGAAGAGCTTTTTTATATTCAATTACAATTAATACGAAGTAATTTATTACGAAAGGCAAAGAGCAAAGGCTACGCATTTGAAGAAGTAGGAGACTTGTTTCATCAATTTTATAAAAAACTACCCTTTGAATTGACCAATGCACAGAAACGTGTCATTAAAGAAATACGTACAGATGCAAAACAAGCCGTTCAAATGAATCGCCTTCTACAAGGCGATGTAGGTTCTGGAAAGACTATCGTAGCATTACTTGTTATGCTTATTGCTTTGGATAATGGTTTTCAAACTACATTGATGGCACCAACAGAAATATTGGCACAACAGCATTATAAAAGTATTTCAGCATTATTAATAGACTTGCCTGTAAATGTACAATTGCTTACAGGATCCGTAAAAGCTAAAGATCGTAAGGTTATACATCAAGGTTTGGAAGATGGAACATTGCATATTTTGATAGGAACACATGCCATTATAGAAGATAAAGTGAAATTTAAAAACCTCGGTTTAGCCATAATTGATGAACAGCATCGTTTTGGTGTAAAACAACGGGCTAAATTATGGTTAAAAAATGAATTGCCGCCACATATTTTGGTGATGACAGCTACGCCAATACCAAGAACATTGGCTATGAGTGTTTATGGTGATTTGGATATTTCTGTTATTGATGAACTGCCCAAAGGGCGTAAACCCATTAAAACCATTCACTACTATGATAGCAACCGTTTGAAAGTTATCGGTTTTATGAAATCGGAGATAGCCAAAGGGCATCAGATATATCAAGTTTTTCCTTTGATAGAAGAGAGCGAAGCTTTTGATTATAAAGATTTGATGGATGGTTATGAAGCCATTTGTCGCGATTTTCCGCGACCAGAATACCAAGTGAGTGTTGTGCATGGAAGAATGAAACCCTCAGAAAAAGAGTTTGAAATGCAGCGTTTTACCAAGGGAGAAACGAATATCTTAGTAGCTACAACAGTTATAGAAGTTGGTGTTAATGTGCCGAATGCAAGTGTAATGATTATTGAGAGTGCCGAGAAATTTGGTTTATCTCAGTTACATCAATTACGCGGACGTGTAGGGCGTGGAGCAGCACAGAGTTACTGTGTTTTAATGACAAGTCACAAGCTCTCAGCTGATGCCAAAACACGTATTGAAACAATGGTGGCAACAAATGATGGATTTAAAATAGCAGAAGTAGATTTAAAGCTTCGTGGGCCAGGAAATATGATGGGAACACAGCAAAGTGGAGTATTGAATCTGCAAATAGCTGATATAATAGCTGATGCCAAAATACTCGCTGCAGCACGAAGAACAGCTATAGAATTATTAGCAAAAGACCCTAATCTAGCTGAAAAAAGCCATTTGCCTATACGTAATGCTTTTGCTGTTTTGGCAAAGAAAAATTCAAATTGGAATCAGATTTCGTAATGTTTAATATAAATCGTCTTTAATAAAATCACAATTCTTAGAAACTTTTATCTTATTAGCTATTTTGTCTAAAGGGTTGTTACTTATATTAAGTGATTTTAAACTTGGCATTTTGTCTAATTTGAAATAGAAACTTTCTATTTTGTTGTCATTAAGCAGTATTTTTTCGAGCGATACCATATGGGTAATTGAGATATTAATTGCTTTGATTTGATTGAAAGATGCATCTATGGTTTTAAGTTTTGTTAATGCTGAAAAGGTATTGGGTAATGCTTCTAAATCATTCATTTTTACTGACAGTGTTTTTAGATTTTTGAGTAAGCTGATGCCATTTGGGAGTTTGTTAAGTCTATTGAAACTTAAATCAAGATATTCTAATTGATCTAATTTTCCAATAATGTTTGGGATAAAATTGAGATTATTTCTACTTAAATTTAATTTTTTTAAATGCTTTAAAACAGAAATTACTGCGGGATATATTTTAAGTTGATTATATTTTAAATTTAATGTTTCAAGACGCTCTAAACCTCCAAATTTATTCGGTAAAGTACTAATTTGATTTCCTGCTAATATTAATTTTTTTAATGATTTTAGTGTTCCAATACTATCAGGAATAGTCTTGATGTTATTAGCCGCAAGATTGAGAGAAATGAGCTGTTTGAATTTGAAAACTTCTTCAGGAAAAACATCTAAATTTTGATGTGATAAATCAAGCGTTTTTACTATATCAGGGTTTTTTAATGCATCAACTAGAGAATGATATGCACCATTATTTTGAGCATTCAAGATATTACTCCATATAAAAATTGAAAATAAGATGAATTTTGAAATCATAGTTTGTTTTTTTATGATACATAAATTACATCAGCAATTTATAAAATATATTACTAATGTACAACAAAAGTATAGTACAATTTTTATCTAAACATGAAATGCGTTAAATTTGCCAACTATAATTGAAAGAAAAAGATAAATGAAAATATCGTACAATTGGCTTAAATCATTTTTAGCTATTGATTGGGAAGCGGAAAAAACAGGACAATTACTAACTGACTTAGGACTTGAAGTAGAGGGAGTTGCTACTTTTGAAACAATAAAAGGAGGTTTGAAAGGTGTTGTTGTTGGAGAAGTTTTAACTTGTGAAAAACATCCTAATGCTGATAAATTAAACTTAACTACAGTTAACATAGGACAAGAAGAACCTTTACAAGTAGTCTGTGGCGCGCCTAATGTTGCCGTAGGTCAAAAAGTGCCTGTTGCTACTATTGGAACAGTTTTGTACGATGGTGATAAGTCATTTACAATAAAAAAAGGAAAAATACGTGGTGAAGAAAGCTACGGAATGATATGTTCAGAAGAAGAGTTAGGTATTGGAACAAGTCATGATGGTATTATGGTTTTGGATACTGATGTGCTTGTAGGAACACCATTATCAGTACTTTTGAATATAGAAAATGATGAAATATTTGAAATAGGCTTAACACCTAATCGTGCTGATGCCATGAGCCATTTTGGTGTTGCTCGTGATTTGCGTGTTGGTTTATTGCACAAAGCTATAAATGTAGAATTAATCAAACCCTCAGTTAGTACATTTAATGTAGATGCTACTTCATTTGCTATTCCTGTTTATGTAGAAGATAAAAATAAAGCGCCTCGCTATGCAGGTATTACTATTTCAGGAGTTACAGTGGGAGATTCACCAGATTGGATCCAACAAAGATTGAAAGCTATTGGGCTTAGTCCAATTAACAATATAGTAGATGTAACTAATTATGTGATGCACGAATTGGGGCAACCACTTCATGCTTTTGATGCAGATCAGATTAAAGGCAATGAAATTCGTGTTAAAACATTGGCAACAGGAACTAAATTTGTAACATTAGACGAAAAAGAACGTGAACTTCATGAAGATGATTTAATGATTTGTGATGGAGAAGACAATCCATTATGTATTGCAGGTGTGTTTGGAGGGCTTCATTCTGGAGTATCTGAAAATACAACAACTATATTTCTTGAGTCAGCTTATTTTGACCCAATTTCAATACGAAAAACAGCCAAAAGACATCAACTTAATACCGATGCATCATTTCGTTTTGAACGAGGTATAGACCCTAATTTTGTAACTTACGCTTTAAAAAGAGCAGCAATATTAATAAAAGAATTAGCTGGAGGTCAGATAACAAGTGATATTGTTGATAATTATCCTACAAAAATCGAAAATAATTTGGTAGTATT
>JALSVQ010000034.1 GCA_027073495.1 Flavobacteriaceae bacterium
AATGTCGTCATTATCTTTTAAAAGTGTAGAAGCTTTAAATGAGGTTAGTGTTTTTCCACTACCTGTAGTGTGCCAAATATATCCGTTTCCTCTATCTTGCTCTATACAATCTACAATAGCTTTTACTGCGTAAATTTGATAAGGACGCATTACCAATATCTTTTGCTCGGTTTCTACTAAAACCATATAACGGCTAATCATTTCACCTAAAGTGCATTTTGATAAAAATTTATCTGAAAAATCGTATAAATTGTCAATTTTAGAATTGTCTTTTTTAGCTAAAGTATAAACAGGTAAAAACTGCTCGTCTGCATTAAAAGCAAAATGTTTGTTGTTATTATTAGAAAAATAAAAGGTTCTTGATTCATTACTGACTATAAATAATTGCATAAAACACATTAACGAATTGGTATATCCGTTTCCAGCATCATTTTTATAATCCACGATTTGCTTTATAGCAACATTAGGACTAATTTCTAAAGTTTTTAGCTCAATCTGTACCAATGGCAAACCGTTTATTAATAAAATAACATCGTATCTATGATTGCTATTTTTGGTATTGACACGTAGCTGATTAATGACTTCAAAATCATTTTTACACCAATCTTTAATATTTACTAAAGTGTAATGTAATGGCGTATCGTCTTCCCTAATAAAGGTGCTTTTTTTTCTTAATCTGCTAGACGTTTTAAATACATCTGGGTTTATTATTTCAGTAAGTAGTTTGTCAAATTCAGTGTCTGTTAATTTAACCCTATTTAATATTTCAAACTTCTGCCTAAAATTTAATTCTAATGCATCTTTAGTTCTTATATCTCTACGATAGGTATATTTTAAGTCTTGTAATTTTCCTACAAAACCATATTCTATATCTGATTCTTTTACAATATTCATTTGTTGTTCTTTGCTCATTAATTTTCTTTTATCAATGTTTTTGTAAGATAAAAATTACGATACTAAAGTACAATAACTATTAAAAAATAAGGTATCAGTACTTGTTTATATAGCATTACTCTACAAATATAATTATATTTTTAACTAATTACATGTTTATATTATATTATTTAAAAACAGCACTAAAGTAACGCTTATCATCAAAATGAGTACGCTTATTGATTAAACTAGCACGCTTATCAATTTGTTTTAGTTCTTTGCTTAAAATACATTACTTTTGTAGTAGAATAATTTAGAAATCCAAACATGCGAAAAACAAACATATCATTGCGCTTTTTATTACTGCTAATTATCCCTTTTTTATTTAGCAGTTGTTTTGAAATTATAGAAGATGTGACTATCAATACCAATGGTTCTGGAAAAATAGCTTTGACTGTCAATCTTAGTCAAAGCAGAACAAAATTGAAAACCATAATGCTTATGGATAGTATCAATGGGTATAAAATACCTTCAGAAACTGATATCAGAAAAGAGTTTAATCATACTGTAGCTATTTTGAAAGGAGTTAAAGGACTATCAAATGTCAAGCAGTCGCTCAATTTTGATAATTTTATTTTTAAAATAACTTGTGATTTTAATGATCTCAATGATCTCAATAAAGTAGTTGAAACTTTTAGCGAAATGAATCATATGCATGTGCCTAAGGGAGTGAAGCATTTTAGTTTTAATAAAAACACAAGTACTTTTAGTAGAAACTATGAATATAACATCTCCAAATCATACAATTCAGTTAATAAAAAAGATCGAGAAGCATTCGAAAATGCTGCTTATGTAACGATATACCGTTTTCAAAAACCTATTTCGGCTTATAAAAATAAAAAAGCAAAATTGGCCAAAAACAACAAAGCCATAATGCTCAAAGTATCTGCGCAAGAACTTATAAATAATACAAATACCATTAAAAATAAAATAACAATTCAAAAATAATTAATCATGAAAAAAATACTAGTATTAGTAACGGCTATTAGCTCTTTCTTAGGGTTTTCGCAAAATTTAGAACAGCATATTCCAGCTACAGCTACAGCTGTAATACAAGTGAAAGGAGGCAATTTAACACAATTGGTTTCTGCAGAAGCATTTAGCAATTTTCTGCCTGGACGTGAAATGTTAAAAGACTTTAACAGAAAAAGAACGGCTGACCAAAAAATAAAAAGTGTAGCAGATTTAGGCTTTGACCTCAAAAGTGATGCGTACTACTTTTTTGAAAGTAATGACAGTATCTCTTATCATACTTTTATCGTAAAACTTAATAACAAAAAACAGTTTGAAAGCTTACAGAGTGAATATTTTATGAAAGATGTACAAAAAGAAGGTAATATCAGTTATAAAATAGGATGGAACGATGTAACTTTATGGAATGATAGCATGCTAATAGCAGTTAATACAAATGTAAATAGCGAATATATTGATGCGCATAAATCAAACTATACTGATGATGAAGATGTGAGTGCTTATCAATTAAAAAAGGCATTAGCGAAGCAATTGGGAAAAACATTTGGTTTAAAAACCTTTAATAAGGCAGCTCGAACTATCACTAGCAATGGAAGTTATACTTCAGGAAAAGATAATGCGGCAGCAGCATACATATGGCTTGATAATTACGGTAGTATTATAAAAAATTCTCTAGAATCACTCCGTTATTTTATGCCGAGAAACTTACGAAAATTTTCTAATATGCAAAGCGATTTTGGAGGTTTGACTACAGTAAAAACAGCTTTATATTTTGATACTGATGCCATACGTATAAAAAACACAATGAAAATTGCTGATTCTTGGAAAGCTACTTATAATAAGATTTATAAGAGTAAAATAGACAAACGTTTCTTCAAATATTTTGATAAAAATAAGGCATTAGCGTATATGAGTGCTTCAGTAGATTCAAAAGCGCTTTTAGATGCCTACCCAAAAATAATTACCTCAACTTATGGAGGTGCTTTGCCTGCTTATCAAGAAGAAGTTTCATTGGGAAGTGAGCTAATCTCATTGTTTCTAGATGAAGAAGCAATAGGAGATTTGATTACAGGAGATATGCTCTTTGTATTAAACGATATTACAGAAAAAGAAGTGCCATACACAACTTATGTATATGATGAAGAATATAATAGTAAAGAAGTGACCAAAACTAAAAAAGAAATTTCACCAGAATTTACTTTTATAATTGGTTCTGAAAATAAATCAATTATAAGTAAATTTTTAAGACTTGGTGTAAAGCATCATGTAGTAACACAGCAAGCAAATTTCTATAAATTTAAAACACCAGAAGACCTTCCATTTGAAACATATGCCATAGTAAAAGACGGAATGCTTATTTTGACATCTTCGGCAAGTCAAATGGCTAAAATAGCTACTGGATTGTTTAAAGCTAATGCAGGGAAGCATAAAAAAATGATGCGTAAAAATAATACGGTTCTTTATGCTAACCCAAGCGCAATTGTATCTAAAATAGGCTTTGGAAAAAATGAAAAAGATTTAAAAATGAAGAAATACTTAGAAGATAACCTTGTAGGAACGTTTAAATTGACTTCAAAAATAGCAGGAAATCAATTTATCACCAATGCTAAGATGGATACCAAAGGTGACAAAAAGAATGCTTTGAACTATATATTTACTATGATAGATGACATTGCAGAGATATATGATACGCCAAGAAATGAAAGCGCGGCTGTTGTAGAAGAAAGCGTTAGAGAAGAAGGTGAAGTTGTAGAAGAAATAGTGCAGCCAACAGAAGCTGAAGACGTAGAAGTAATGGAGTCAACAGAGGTGGAAGAAACTGTAATGGAAGCAACTGAAAAAGAAGAGGTTGAAGAAGCGACAATTGACCGAGTAAAAGGGCAAGTAAGTCCTGTAAAAACAAAGAAAAAAACAAAAAAGGTAAAACCAGAACCAAAAGCGGCTGTTGATGCAGCTCGTGAGAAAAAATAAGAAAATCTATTATATTAAAAAAAGCCTCCAATTTGGAGGCTTTTTTATTGCTTTAGAGCGAGAGACCGGGCTCGAACCGGCGACAGTCAGCTTGGAAGGCTGAAGCTCTACCAACTGAGCTACTCTCGCTGATAGAATGCAAATATAGTATATTTTTTTATTTGATACTGCTTTTTTTGTCTAAATTATTATTGAGGAGAAGCAAACACGTCAAACCGACAACTATAGTTTTCATTTTCAGAATTTTATTATTTATATATTTGTAAAAATATTGAAAAATAAAATTACATCTAACAAAAAACAATTTTTCAGTACTTCTTTCCTTGTAGCGAAGCGGTTTATAGTCTTTTAATAGGAATGTATTAATTTGTTTTTTTAATAGTAGCAATGCTATCACCACGTTCCACCCAAAGTACCAATTTTTGATTTTTGTAATTACTCTCTACCCAATATTTAGCAGGTTTTTCGTGTTGTCTGCTTTTTCCAAAGTTGACATCGCCGTGCATCAATATAAGGTTCATTATAGAGTCTTTATTAGCTTCAGTGATGAGAGTTTTTAATTTGTCATCAAGTATTTTTTGGCGATATGTAATAGATTTTAATGTTCTCGCATCCATTCCATAATCAAACTGTACTTTTTTCTTTGACCAAAAAAAGAAAGTAGCCATTAGACTGATGATAAATCCTATTCCAAAAAAACGAAATCTTCTAAGCATTATTTATAATTTGTGCAAAAGTAAAGATAATAATAATGCAAAACTATAGTATAAGTAAATTAATATCTTGCGAAGGAATATCAAACCAATCTGATATCGATTTGCTAGTAAGAATACCACGATACAAATAGATGCCACTACGCAAAACAAGATTATAACGAAGTGCATTTTCCAGACCACCAGCTTCTGCTATCTCAGTAAGGTATGGTGTAAAGATATTGCTCAAAGATAGACTTGCTGTACGTGAATAGCGCGAAGGAATATTAGGTACACAATAGTGAATAATACCTTTATGGTTATATGTAGGGTGATCGTGGGTGGTTACTTCTGAGGTTTCAAAACAGCCGCCCATATCTATACTTACATCTACTATTACAGCGCCATCTTTCATGTTTTCTACCATAGCTTCGGTGACCAATATTGGCGCTCTCGATTTGCCGCGAACAGCACCTATAGCTACATCACAGCGCATGAGTGCTTTTTGTAAATATTTAGGTTGTACGGTAGAGGTGTATATATTTTGCCCTAGTTTGTCTTGTAGCTCCCGCAGTTTTGTTATCGAATTATCATATACTTTAACGCGAGCACCTAGACCCAATGCAGCTTTTGCTGCGTGTAGTCCAACAGTTCCAGCGCCTAATATTACGATATCAGTAGGAGGGACGCCTGCTATGTTTCCAAAGAGTAATCCATTACCTTGATTGACATTACTTAATAGTTCTGATGCTATTAAAATACTCGCATTTCCTGCTATTTCACTCAAAGACTTCACTACAGGATAACTACCGTGTTCATCACGCATAAAATCAAAAGCAATAGCTGTGATTTTTTTCTTGGCTAACAATTCAAAATATGTAGTATGCTTTGTCTTGAGTTGTAGTGCAGAAATCAATGTGCTCGAAGGGCTCATAAGTTCAATTTCTTCTGCAGATGGCGGTTCTACTTTTAGTACAATAGGGCAAGCAAATACTTTCTTGGTGTCATTGCTTATCTCTGCTCCAGATTCTGCATAATCTTGATCACTAAAATGCGCACCTTCTCCAGCGCCTTTTTCTATCAAAATACGGTGACCTTGTGCCACAAGTGTTTGTACAGAATCAGGTGAAATACAAATGCGTTTCTCTTGAAAATGTGTCTCTTTAGGAATACCAATATAGAGATTGCCCTTTCGTTTTTTAATCAGTATTTTTTCGGGTTGCGGAGTAAGTTCTTCTTTACTAAAAGGGGAATATAATGCCATAATACTATTTTTTTATAGTGAGTCTTCTAGTCTGAAGACCTGTTACAATAATATGAATTTTTACTGATTTCTCGGGTAATAGATTGGATATTTTTTCAGGCCATTCTATAAAACATCGATTACCACTATCAAAATAATCTTCTACGCCCATATCATAGGCTTCTTCTTCTGTTTCTATACGGTAAAAATCAAAATGATAAACCACCTGATTTTTGCTGTCACAGTATTCATTAACTAATGAATAAGTAGGCGATTGTATATGATCTTCCACGCCTAATTGTAGCAAAATTTCACGTATTAAGGTAGTTTTTCCGCTTCCCATTTCGCCATAAAAAAGCCATATTGGAGTTGCTATTTCTTGAATAAGTTGTTTTGCTATAGCAGGAAGCTCTTTAGCTGTATAATCTAATGTCATTATTTACGCGGTTCTAATACAATACACGGGATAAGCATTTCTTCCAAAGATATACCGCCATGTTGATAACTGTTTTTATAATAGCTTACATAATAATTATAATTATTGGGATAAGCAAAGAAATAATCTTCTTTGGCAAAGACAAATTTACTATTGATATTTACACTTGGCAAGCCTATTTCTTTAGGGTTTTCTATACTAAATACATCTTTTTCATTGTATGATATGTTACGTCCCATTTTGTAACGAAGATTTGAGCTGATAGCTTTGTTTCCAATTATTTTAGTTGGTTTTGTTACATTTATTGTTCCGTGGTCTGTGGTGATTATCAGTTTCATACCCAAAGATTGTGCTTGCTGTATGATAGTAAGTAATGGTGAATTTTCAAACCAACTTTTGGTTAATAAACGGTAGCCTTTATCATCGCTTGCAAGCTCTTTGATGACTTCCATATCTGTTTTACTATGCGATAGCATGTCAACAAAATTATAAACCACAACGGTTAAATCATTTTCTTTTTGACTATTGAATGATTCAGCTAGTTTTTGCCCATTTTTTAAGTTCGTTATTTTATGATATTGATGTTTGATATTCATTTTTAAGCGAGCCAATTGTCCTTTTAGAAATTCGTTTTCATAAAGATTTTTTCCACCCTCGTCAATATCGTGTTTCCAATACATTGGGTACTGTTTTTCCATCTCTAATGGTGTTAAGCCAGAGAAAATGGCATTACGCGCGTATTGCGTAGCAGTTGGCAATATGCTGTAGAACATATGTTCTTGTGCTACTTTGTAATATTTAGCTATTATAGGCTCTATAATACGCCATTGGTCATAACGTAAATTATCAACAACAACAAGGAGTGTTTTTTCATTATTTTTAATGATTGGCGCTACGTATTCTTTGAATAATTGATGCGATAAAACAGGTTTTTCTTCTTCGTAATTATCAAACCAAGAGGTGTAATTATTGTCAATAAATTTAAAAAAATGACTGTTAGCTTCTTGTTTTTGACTCTCCAGTATAGTACTCATAGCTGAGTCATCTATCGCATCAAGTGCAAGTTCCCAATGAATGAGTTTTTTATAAAATTCTACCCATTCTTCATACGAAGATACATCCATTAAATCCATAGCAATCTTACGAAATTCTTGCTGATAGTTTAATGTGGTTTGCTCTGTAATCAGTCGAGTGTGATCTAGATTTTTCTTTAAACTGAGTAATATTTGATTGGGATTAACAGGTTTAATCAAATAATCCGAGATGTTTCCGCCAATAGCTTCTTCCATGATATGCTCTTCCTCACTTTTTGTTATCATTACAATAGGTAAAGTGGGTTTGATTTTTTTGATGGCCGTTAAAACCTCTAAGCCCGAAAACCCTGGCATGTTTTCATCTAAAAAAACAATATCAAAGTTGCCATTAGGTACTAAATCAATAGCATTAGAGCCATTGGAACACGTTGTTACTGCATATTCTTTCTTTTCTAAAAATAGAATATGAGGCTTTAATAAATCAATTTCATCATCAACCCAAAGAATCTTTATTTTACTCATATTTTTTTGTATTATTGTTGCTTATATATAATTATGAAACAAGTGAACAAGCTCAAGATTATAAACGACCCAATTTACGGTTTTATTTCAATACCTACAACATTAATTTTTGATGTCATTGAACATCCCTATTTTCAGCGTTTACGTAGAATCTCACAGATGGGATTATCGTATTTGGTTTATCCAGGCGCACATCATACACGCTATCATCATGCACTTGGCGCTATGTTTTTGATGGGAAAAGCTGTTGATGTCTTAAAAGCCAAAGGCGTAGCAATTAGCCCTGAAGAAGAAGAAGCAGTGCTATTGGCTATTTTGCTTCACGATATTGGTCACGGACCTTTTTCACATGCTTTGGAACATGCAATTGTACCTAATGTTTCGCACGAAGAAATTTCATTGCTTTTTATGGAAGAATTGAATGTTTATTTTGATAATAAATTAAGCTTAGCAATTCAACTGTTTAAAAAAGAATATCATAAAGTGTTTTTACACGAATTAATTTCGAGTCAATTGGATATTGATAGAATGGATTATCTCAAACGCGATAGTTTTTATACTGGAGTTGTAGAGGGAAATGTTAATTCAGAGCGCTTGATAAGTATGATGAACGTTAAAGACGGTCATATTGTTATTGAAGAAAAAGGAATTTACTCTGTAGAGAAATTTTTAATGGCGCGCCGTTTAATGTATTGGCAAGTATATTTCCATAAAACAGGTTTAGTAGCAGAGCGTTTACTCGTTAAAGTGTTGCAGCGTGCTAAAGAATTGACAAATAGCGGTGTGGCGTTGCAAGTAAGTGCTAGTTTTCAGTTTTTTCTCGATAACACCATTACATTAGCAACTTTTAATGATGATGTGCTTGCTACTTTTTCACGCTTAGATGATTATGATATTATTGGAGCTATAAAAAACTGGACGCTTCACGATGATTTTGTACTTGCTTATTTGAGTAATGCAATAATAAATAGAAGATTACCTAAGATAAAGTTGTCTAACAAACCAATTGATACTAATAAATTTAAAGAACTTCAAGAACAGGTTTTAGAAGATTATCCTATTACTAGAGCGGAGTTGCATTATATTATAGCTACAGGAGTTGTTAAAAATCAGGTTTATGATAAAGTTAATGAACCTATTTTAATATCTCATAAAGATGGACAAGTATTGAATTTGTCTAAAAGCTCAGCGCAGTTAAATTTTGATTCGTTACATAATGAACATCAAAAATATTTTCTGTTTTATCCTAAAGATTTACATTAAATAGTATATTTATAAAAATCTAAGCCTAAGATTGCTTAAATTTTTTATATTTTTGCATTCATATGAAATTTAAAGCAAGCAAAATAGCCGAAGTACTCCAAGGCACAATAGAAGGGAATCCAGAGCAAGAAGTATCTGGTTTGTCAAAAATTGATGAAGGGATAAAAGGCACATTGACCTTTTTATCAAAACCAGAATATGAGCACTATAGCTACACAACGCTTGCAGATGTGATTATTGTAGATAATGATTTTCATCCCAAAAAAAAGATAACAGCGACACTTATACGCGTGCCAAATGCACGTGAAGCATTTGCCAAACTCTTAACATTTTACGATGCTGCCAAACAACACAAATCAGGAATAGAACAGCCAAGTCATATTAGTGATTCTGCTCAAATAGGCGAAAATGCGTATGTTGGAGCCTTTGCTTATGTAGGTGATAATGTTACTATTGGAGCCAATGTAAAAATTTATCCCCATGTTTATATTGATAATAATGTTAGTATTGGTGATAATTGCACCTTTTATTCGGGTGTAAAAATTTATACAGATACGATTATTGGTAATAATTGTATGATTCATTCCAATACAGTGCTTGGCTCAGACGGTTTTGGTTTTGTACCCGATGATAATATGGTTTATACTAAAATTCCGCAAATCGGAAATGTAATACTAGAAGATGATGTAGAGATAGGTGCTTGTGCAACTATAGATCGCGCTATGCTAGGAAGTACAATTATAAAAAAAGGTGTAAAACTTGATAATCAATTGCAGATAGGACACAATGCCGTAGTTGGTAGTAATACCGTGATAGCTTCGCAAACAGGCATTGCAGGCTCAACCAAAATTGGCGAACGCTGTGTTATTGGAGGACAAGTAGGTTTTGCAGGACATCTCAATTTTGGAAATGATATGCGTGTTCAAGCACAATCGGGTGTAAGCAAAAATTTTAAAGATGGCACAGCTATTCAAGGGTCATTTGCTTTTGAATATGCAGATTGGTTCAAATCGTATGCGCTTTTTAAAAATTTACCCCGTTTAAATAATCGAATAAAAGAATTAGAAAAAACAATAAAGGAATTAAATAATGGATAATCAAAGAACTATAAAATCCGCTATTTCTGTAGCTGGTGTAGGATTGCATACAGGACGTGAAGTAACATTGACGTTTAAACCTGCTCCAGAAAATCATGGTTTTTCGTTTGCACGTACAGACCTTGACGGAAATCCAGTTGTAGAAGCAAAAGCAGAATATGTTACCAACACACAACGCGGTACAACACTAGAAAAAAATGGTGTTGCTATACAAACTTGTGAACATGTGCTTGCTGCTGCTGTAGGTTTGCAGATTGACAATCTTTTGATAGAAATGAATAGCCCAGAACCACCGATAATGGATGGTTCTTCCAAATATTTCTTAGAAGCATTAGAAAAAGCAGGCATTGAAGAGCAAGATGCACCTGCTAATATATATGTAGTCAAAGAAGTGATCTCATATAAAGATGAAACTACAGGAAGCGAAATTATAGCTATGCCTTCAGACAACTATGAAATAACTACAATGGTAGATTTTGGTACTAAAATACTAGGTACTCAAAATGCTACAATGACTGATATTAGTACATTCAAAAAAGAGTTTTCAGGAACACGTACTTTTAGTTTCTTGCATGAGATAGAAGATTTACTCGATGCAGGATTAATTAAAGGAGGCGATTTGAATAATGCTATTGTTTATGTAGATAAAGAATTATCTGAAGCAACAATGGACAAGCTTAAAAAAGCATTTAATAAAGATCATATTGCTGTAAAACCAAATGGTGTTTTAGACAACTTGTCGTTAAACTTTCCTAATGAAGCCTCAAGACATAAATTACTAGATGTAATTGGAGATTTAGCTTTGATAGGTTGCAGAATTCAAGGGAAGATAATAGCCAATAAACCAGGACATAAAGTCAATACAGGTTTTGCTAAAAAAGTAGCTGCTATTATTAAAAAAGAAAAACGCAATAAGGTGCCAACTTTTGATTTGAATCAACCACCATTAATGGATATTCATCAAATAATGGATATTTTGCCACACAGACCACCTTTTTTATTAATTGATAGAATTATAGAATTGTCAGATTCTCATGTCGTAGGGATGAAAAATGTAACTATGAATGAAAATTTCTTTGTAGGACATTTTCCTGGTGCTCCAGTAATGCCTGGTGTATTACAAATTGAAGCTATGGCGCAATGTGGCGGTGTATTGGTACTAAGTACCGTTCCAGATCCAGAAAACTACTTGACTTATTTTATGAAAATGGATAATGTAAAGTTCAAACAAAAAGTATTACCTGGAGACACTTTGATATTTAAAGCAGAATTAATAACCCCTATTCGTAGAGGTATTTGTCATATGCAAGCTTACGCTTATGCTAATAATAAAGTTGTAGCAGAAGCACAATTAATGGCACAAATAGTAAAAAACAAATAAATTATGAATCAACCATTAGCTTACGTTCATCCGAATGCCAAAATACCTCGTAATGTGGTCATTGATCCCTTTACAACTATTCACAATAATGTAGAAATAGGTGAAGGAACTTGGATTGGTTCTAATGTGACCATTATGGAAGGCGCTCGCATTGGAAAAAATTGTAAAATATTTCCAGGAGCAGTTATTTCTGCCATTCCACAAGATCTAAAATTTGAAGGTGAAGAGTCACTTACTGTCATAGGAGATAATGTTACTATTCGCGAGTGTGTAACCATTAACCGTGGTACAAAAGCATCAGGAAAAACGCTTATAGGAGATAACTGTCTTATAATGGCAACTGCACATATAGCACACGATTGTGTGATTGGAGAAAATTCAATTATAGTAAACGGTGTCGCTTTGGGAGGCCACGTTATTATTGGTAAAAATGTAATAATGGGCGGCTTGTCTGCAGCACATCAATTTATTCATATAGGAGACCATGCAATGGTTTCAGGTGGATCACTTGTTCGTAAGGATGTACCTCCTTATGTGAAGGCAGCAAAAGAACCAATATCTTATGTAGGTATTAATTCTATCGGATTGAGAAGACGTGGTTTTAGCATAGAAAAAATAAGAGAAATACAAGATATTTACCGTATTTTGTATCAAAAGAATTTTAATAATACCCAAGCAATGGAAATAATAGAAGCTGAAATGGCAGCTACCAAAGAACGTGATGAAATTTTACTCTTTATTAGAAATTCACAACGTGGTATTATGAAAGGATATACAGGAAAAAATAATTAATTAAAAAAAATAAAACATATGGCTACAACATCAGATATACGTAACGGATTGTGCATGAAATATAATAATGATATCTATAAAGTTATTGAATTTCTACATGTAAAACCAGGGAAAGGACCTGCGTTTGTACGTACAAAACTAAAAAGTGTAACTTCAGGAAAAGTAATAGATAATACATTCCCTTCAGGAAGAAAAATTGATGAGGTTCGTGTAGAAACGCACAAATTTCAGTTTTTGTACAAAGATGGCGAAGATTATCATTTTATGAATCAAGCAGATTATGAACAAATGGCGCTACAAGTAGCACAAATAGATGCTCCAGATTTGTTAAAAGAAGGAACCGTTGTTACGATATTAATCAACTCAGAAGATGGTATGCCATTATCAGTAGATATGCCACAAAGTATTATTCTTGAAGTAACACATACAGAGCCTGGTATAAAAGGAAATACAGCCACTAATGCTACAAAAC
The DNA here is from genome assembly GCA_027073495.1 of Flavobacteriaceae bacterium. Lineage (GTDB taxonomy): Bacteria > Bacteroidota > Bacteroidia > Flavobacteriales > Flavobacteriaceae > JALSVQ01. The sequence goes on from JALSVQ010000034.1 coordinate 12,809, forward strand.
CTGCAACAGTAGAAACAGGAGCACGTGTTAATGTACCTTTATTTATCAATGAAGGAGATAAAATAAAAGTAGATACAGCCAAAGGGCAATATTTAGAGCGTGTAAAAGAATAATTATGCGTTTTCCTAGTACCGAAAAATTAGCAACTATTGCTGCTATTATCAATACAAAATATGTGGGCGATGCCGACTTTCCTGTCTTAGGGATGAATGAAATTCACGTTATTCAAGAAGGCGAAATCGTATTTGTAGATCATCCAAAATATTATGATAAAGCATTGCAGTCTAAAGCATCCGTTATTCTAATAAATAAAGAAGTGCCTTGTCCATCAGGTAAAGCGCTACTTATTTCTGATGACCCATTTCGAGATTTTAATAAACTCACCAAACATTTTAGACCTTTTGTGGCTTCAAATGCTATGATAAGTGCAAGTGCAGTACTAGGTAAAAATACCATTATTCAACCCAATGTGTTTATCGGCAATAATGTAGTGATTGGAGATAATACTATTATTCATCCTAATGTGTCAATCTATGACAATGCCGTTATTGGTGATAATGTGATCATTCACTCAGGAACTGTGCTTGGAGCTGCTGCTTTTTATTATAAAAACAGACCAGAAGGCTTTGATCAACTACTATCAGGAGGTCGTGTTGTGATAAAAAATGATGTTCATATTGGAGCGCTTTGTACCATTGATAACGGCGTAACTGGAGATACTACTATTGGAGCAGGAACAAAGATAGACAATCAAGTGCATGTAGGTCACGATACCGTGATAGGTAAAAAATGTTTGATAGCCTCACAAACAGGAATTGCTGGTTGTGTAGTGATAGAAGATGAAGTAACGCTCTGGGGACAAGTAGGAACCAATAGCGGTATAACCATTGGTTCCAAGGCAGTTGTGCTTGGTCAAACAGGAGTAACAAAATCAATACAAGGTGGAAAAACCTATTTTGGAACGCCAATAGGAGAATCAAGAGAAAAGTTAAAAGAATTGGCTTTTTTAAGACGATTAATGAATCAAGCAGAAAAAAAAGATTAATTTCTTTTAAATCGATTGAGAAAAGTTTAAATTTGTAGCGCATTTAGATAGTTTTATTAATTAATTTTTATCTAAAAAGCATTACTACCAATAAAAATAAAAGAAATGAGTGTTTTAGTAAATAAAAATTCAAAAGTAATAGTTCAAGGTTTTACAGGTGGAGAGGGAACTTTTCACGCAGAGCAAATGATAGCTTACGGTACAAACGTAGTAGGCGGTGTAACACCTGGAAAAGGTGGGCAAGAGCATTTGGGAAAACCAGTTTTCAATACCGTAAAAGATGCTGTTGAAAAAACAGGAGCAAATGTAAGTATTCTTTTTGTGCCACCAGCTTTTGCTGCAGATGCTATAATGGAAGCTGCAGATGCAGGTATAGAAGTTATTATCACCATTACAGAAGGTATTCCAGTAGCCGATATGGTTAAAGCAAGTGCTTATATCAAAAACAAGCCAGTGCGTTTGATTGGACCAAACTGTCCAGGAGTAATTACTTCAGATGAAGCAAAAGTAGGTATTATGCCCGGTTTTGTATTCAAAAAAGGAGATGTTGGTATCGTTTCAAAATCAGGTACTTTAACATATGAAGCTGCTGACCAAGTAGTGAAACAAGGTTTAGGTATTACTACAGCTATTGGTATTGGAGGAGATCCTATTATTGGAACTACTACCAAAGATGCCGTAGAATTGTTTATGAATGATGATGACACTAAAATCATAGTGATGATTGGAGAAATAGGAGGGAACCTTGAAGCAGATGCTGCGCGTTGGGTAAAAGCAGATGGAAATAGAAAGCCAGTTGTAGCATTTATAGCAGGAGAAACAGCACCAAAAGGTAGAACTATGGGGCACGCAGGAGCAATAGTTGGCGGTGCAGATGATACTGCGCAAGCCAAAAAAGCGATACTTCGCGAAAATGGAATTCACGTAGTGGATTCACCTGCCGAAATTGGTAAAAAAGTAGCTGAAATAATGGGGAAATAATCCTTTTTACTTTCTTTTACTATAGAATATTTTTTAATTAAAAACAACTATGATATATTCAACAACCGCTACAATAGCAGGAAAAGAAATAATAGAAACATTGGGTGTTTCTAGAGGAAGTACAGTACGTGCGCGTAATGTAGGCCGTGATTTTTTAGCAGGACTTAAGAATATTGTCGGAGGAGAGATATCAGGTTATACCAAACTTTTGGCTGACTCTAGAGAACAAGCTATTCAGCGTATGCTAGATGATGCTGAGCAAATGGGAGCAGATGCTGTTGTTAATGTGCGTTTTTCAACTTCGCAAGTGATGCAAGGTGCTGCAGAGATAATGGCTTATGGTACTGCTGTAAAATTACGTTAAAGATGGCTTGGATTCCTTTAGTTTTGATCTTTTTGTTTTATGGTGGAATACTTGCTGCACTTATTTATCTAATCATTGAAAGAATAGATGAAAAAAAACATGAAAATTTTGAACAGCGAGATAATTAATTGATTTGGAAAAAATACTCCTTTTTGAACTCACTTTGGCGGCTGTTATTGCAATTCTAATTGCCTATTTTTTCTATGCTTATAAGGCAAAAAAGAAAAACTATATATTGCTTTCACTTCGTGCTTTAGGCTTGTTTTTAATAGCTTTACTTTTTATCAATCCGAGTTTTAACAAAAAAAGTTATACCTTACAAAAACCGACTTTAGCTGTGTTTGTTGATAATTCTGCTTCTATTAATTATTTAAAACGGAGTGGAGCAGTAAAAAACGCATTACAAACATTTCAAAGTAATAAAGCTTTAAATACAAAATATACTATTGATTATTATCAATTTGGCGAATCATTAACCAATTTGGATTCATTGACTTTTGATGTTTCAAATACAAAAATTACTACTGTTTTAGACTATTTGTCCAAAACGAACAAAACAAATACTAAAGCAGTTCTTATCACAGATGGTAATCAAACCCAGGGCGATGATTATATATCCAACAAAATAAACACGCCTATTATTCCCTTGGTAGTTGGCGATACAATGCACTATACAGATTTAAAAATAGGACTTGTAAATACCAACAAATACAGTTACATAAAAAACAGATTTCCTGTCGAGATTTTTACGAATTATAGTGGTAATAAAACCGTTCAAACACAACTCAACGTGTATCATAAAGGGAAGTTGCTAGCTAGTGAAAATTTACACTTTTCAAATGATAAAAAATCACATAAAACAACATTTCAACTAGCAAGTAAATATAAAGGTTTACAAACATTTACACTAAAACTGAAGCCTTTTACTGATGAGAAAAATACAAAAAACAATACCAAACAATTTGCTGTTTCTATTATTGATAATAAGCGTAAAATAGCACTGGTTTCGGCTACAGTTCATCCTGATGTGGCTTTGTTTAAACGCAGTATTGAAGCCAATGAGCAACTGGAAGTAACTATCAAAAAGCCAAGTGATAAAATAGATGTAAACGCCTATCAATTACTTATTTTGTATCAACCCAATAGAAAGTTTGAAGTATTGTTTTCGGGTATAAAAAAATACCATAAAAATTATTTTATCATTTCAGGTGCACATACCGATTGGCAATTTTTGAATGCCAAACAAGCTGTTTTTTCTAAGAAACCATCTGCATTAAAAGAAACTATTTTTGCAAGTGAACAAGCAGGTTTTGATGCTTTTCAATTTCAAAATATAGCATTTGAAACCTTTCCGCCTTTGCTAACAAACTACGGAAAAGTAAGCATAAATGCTGAAAATAAAACGATACTTAATCAGAAAATTAATGATGTTGTCACCAATTATCCAATGCTTACTTTAGTAAATACAGATGGTCAAAAACAAGCACTTTGGGATGGCGAAGGAATGTGGAAATGGCGATTGGCACATTTTAAAGCCAAGCAAAATTTTAATGATTTTGACACTTTTATGGTTGATATGATACAGTATCTTAGCTCGAATAAAGAAATTGACCGTTTGGCAATAACGTATGATAAATCCTATTTTCAACATGATAACATCAATATAGTAGCCAATTTTGTGGATGAAAATTATGCTTTTGATGCCAATAAAACATTAATTCTAAAATTGATTAGTAAAACGACTAAGCAAGCGAAAACGTATCAATTTTTATTAGATAATCAGCAGTATAAACTTACTATTGATGGTTTGGCAGCAGGAGATTATAGTTTTACGGTTTTAGTTTCAGGGACATCGTTTAAAAAAATTGGTCAATTTACTGTTTTAGATTTTGATATAGAAAAGCAATTTGCTACTGCCAATTATACAAAATTAAGTCAGTTGGCCAATCAAACCAATTCGAAACCATTTTTACTTTCTGAAACAGCAAAATTACTTACAAAACTCGAAAACGAAAAGCACAAACCGATTCAAAAAGAAACGGTAGTAAAGACGGCATTAATAGATTGGAAGTGGTTGCTTCCATTGCTGTTTTTAGTATTTTCTTTAGAATGGTTTATTCGAAAATATACCGGTTTGGTTTAGGATATTTCTATTAATTTATAACAAAGCGAAAATTTTTATTTTATTAGACATTGTTATAAATTAGCCTTAGCATAAAAAGTACTTCTACAATAATTATTGTAAATTTGTTTTTCAATAAATATAAAGTACAATGAACATTCAAGAATATATTACAGCACATAAAGATCGTTTTGTAGATGAACTTTTTGATTTACTTAAAAAACCTTCTATAAGTGCAGATTCCAATTACAAAGATGCTGTGTTAGAAACCGCAAAAATTGTAAAGAAACGCTTGGAAGAAGCAGGCTGCGAGACTGTAGAAATCTGTGAAACACCAGGACACCCTATTGTTTATGGTAGTATAATCAAAGACCCAAAACTACCTACAATATTGGTTTATGGGCACTATGATGTGCAGCCAGCAGATCCTATTGAGCTATGGGATGCGCCACCATTTGAACCCGTAATTAAAAAAACAGCCCTTCATCCTGAAGGTGCTATTTTTGCTCGTGGAGCAAGTGATGACAAGGGGCAAATGTATATGCACGTTAAAGCATTGGAGTTCATGACCAAAAATGACACCTTACCTTGTAATGTCAAATTTATGATAGAAGGCGAGGAGGAGATAGGTTCTCCGAGTTTGGAATGGTTTGTAAAACGCAACCAAGAAAAACTAAAAAACGATGTAATTTTGATTTCTGATACAGGTATGATTGCCAATGATCAACCGTCTGTAACCACAGGATTACGTGGTTTGAGCTATGTAGAAGTAGAAGTGACAGGACCTAATCGTGATTTACATTCAGGGTTATATGGAGGTGCAGTGGCTAACCCAATTAATATATTAGCAAAGATGATTGCTTCGTTGCAAGATGAAAATAATCATATAACAATTCCTGGTTTTTATGATACTGTTATTGACTTATCTGATCAAGAACGTAAAGCTATGGCAGCAGCGCCATTTTCTTTAGAAAATTACAAAAAAGCCTTGGATATTACAGCTGTTTACGGAGAATCTGATTATACAACCAATGAACGCAGAAGTATTAGACCAACACTAGATGTCAATGGTATTTGGGGTGGTTATACAGGAGAAGGCGCAAAAACGGTTATTCCTTCTCAAGCATTTGCCAAAATATCAATGCGATTAGTACCCAATCAAACACCTGATGAAATCACTGCTTTGTTCCAAAAACATTTTGAAACATTAGCTCCTCAAGGCGTAAAGGTTAAAGTTACGACGCATCACGGTGGTTTTCCTTATGTAACGCCTATTACAGGAGTTGGCTATAAAGCAGCAGAAAAAGCCTATGAAAAAACATTTGGTAAAAAACCTATTCCACAGCGTTCAGGAGGAAGCATTCCTATTGTTGCCTTGTTTGAAAATGAACTCAAAAGCAAATCCATTTTAATGGGATTTGGTCTAAACAGTGATGCTATTCATTCGCCAAATGAACACTTTGGTTTGTTTAATTATTTTAAAGGGATTGAGACTATTCCTTATTTTTATAGCTATTATACAGAATTGATGAAAGCATAATAATTTGAAACTACGTATAACAAAAAGACTGCTTATAAAACTGTTTTTAGTGTTTGTCTTAATGCTGACAACTTTTAATTATATTGTCATAAGAAGCACAAAAAATTTAACTTTTGACAGTGTTACTACTATTCCCAAAAATAAAGTTGGCTTGCTACTTGGTACAAGTAAATACCTACGTAACGGCTACATCAATTTGTATTATAAATATCGTGTAGATGCTACAGTACGCTTGTATAAAGCAGGGAAAATAGCTTTTGTTTTGATTAGCGGAGACAATGGAAATACAAACTATGATGAGCCTTCTACTTTTAAAGAAGATTTGATTAAAAGCGGTATTCCTGCGGATAAAATTTTTTTGGATTATGCTGGTTTTCGTACCTTAGATTCTGTAGTTCGTGCTGAGGCTATTTTTGGACAAAGTTCATTTACTATTATTTCACAAAAATTTCATAATGAGCGTGCAGTATTTATAGCGATTCAAAAAGGTATGCGAGCCGTAGCATATAATGCAAAAGATGTTTCAAGAAGATACGGTATCCGTGTGCAGCTGCGCGAATATTTAGCAAGGACTAAAGTATTTATAGATTTGCTGTTTGGTATAAATCCAAAATTTTTAGGAGAAAAAATCGAAATAAAATAATAATGTAAGTTTGCACAACAGCGAACGACAAATTGAATTAAAAAAAGATAATGATGATAAATAATAAATACTATCAATTGGTTGCAATGAAGTCTTATGCCTTTAATTTATCAGCGAAGCGACCTTTAGTCTTTTATCGGATGCTACTAAAAAATTATATATTTTTACTCTTGTTAATTCTTACAATATCTTGTAAAAATAGTCAGTCAGTATCACCAATAACTCAAAAAACAAAAACCATGAATTCAGATTCTGAAAAAGTAAATGAAGAAAATAACACCACAGATTGGTTTGCGCATTTAGATGCCGATCAATACAAAGTACTCAAAGAAAAAGCTACAGAACGTCCTTTTTCGGGAAAATATAATTTGTTTTTTGAATCAGGAACTTATGTTTGTGCTGCTTGTAAAACGCCTTTGTTTACTTCGGATACCAAATTTGACGGGCATTGTGGTTGGCCATCTTTTGATAAAGCCATAAAGGGACGCGTAAACTATATAAAAGATACTAGCAATGGCATGCAACGTACAGAAATCGTTTGTGCTACTTGCGGTGGGCATTTAGGTCATGTATTTGATGATGGTCCTACAAGCACTGGAAAACGCTATTGTGTGAACTCATTATCTTTGGGTTTTCAAAAAGATAGTGTTAAATAACTAGCTATCTGATGAAAAATTTCTCATTTCGAACGTAGTGAGAAATCTCATTAAAAAGAGAACAAAACATTCTTGATTTTTTATCAAAAGAACATAAGATTCTTCCTTCTATTCAAAATTTTGACTAGGAATAGAATCCAGATACAATTCTTCTACTTTTTTTCGTGCCCAAGGTGTTTTTCGTAGAAATTTTAAGCACGATTTATAACTTGGGTCTGATTTAAAACAATTGATGTTAATGCGTAATGCCAATTTTTTAAACCCATATTCATCAATCAAAAATGTGAGTATATCGGCTAGTTTAACGCCATGAAGTGGGTTGTTAGGTTGCTGTTGCATGCTTTGTATTGCTTTAATTAATTAGTATTGATGTCCAACTAACCACGTTACTTGCTATTTAGTCTTTTATCTTTGTTTTTCAGCGAAGCGGTCTAAAATCTTTTATCAGATACTTCTAATCAATAATAAAGAAAAAAATAGCTATTAGCAAATTATATGTACCACAAGTTTTATATTGCTTATTTTATTTCTAATTTTGCGCTATGCACAAACTCATAACAAGTACCCAAAACCCAATTATAAAAGCAACTGTCCTGTTGCAAGAAAAATCGCGTGAACGACGTAAGCAAAAACTATTTGTAGTAGAAGGAAAACGGGAAATAACACTTGCGCTTGAAGGTGCATATAGGCTTAAAACTATTTTTTATTTGCCAGAACTCATAGCAAGTGATTTTTTAGCACAATTTGATGCTTCGATTACTTTTATTGAAGTTAGTAAGCAAGTTTATGAAAAATTGGCATATCGCAACACCGAAGGCATACTTGCTGTTGCTCACACAAAAGATATGCAACTTGATTCTTTGGTTTTTAACACCAAAAAACCTTTAGTGCTTGTAGCAGAAAGCCCCGAAAAACCAGGTAATATTGGTGCGCTCTTACGCACAGCAGATGCTGCCAATATCGATGCCGTTATTATTATAGATCCAAAAACAGATTTATACAATCCCAATGTAATACGCTCGAGTGTGGGTTGTGTTTTTACCAATCAAATTGCTATTGGAACTGTAGAGACAGTTCTAAATTTTTTAGAAAAGCACACCATACAAACTTATGCTGCAGCATTGAGACCAGATGCGGCATATTATCAAGAGCAAGATTTTACAGTAGCCACTGCACTTATTGTTGGTACAGAATCAACGGGATTATCATCTGAATTATTAGAAAAAGTTGATAAATCCATAATCATACCTATGCAAGGAAAGATAGATTCTATGAATGTGTCTGTAGCAGCAGGAATTCTTGTTTTTGAAGCAAAAAGACAACGTGGTTTTAACTAATTAATATTGTATTATTCGTAGCGAAGGGCTTCTATAGGGTTGAGTTTTGATGCTTTTGAAGCAGGATAAAAACCAGAAAGCAGCGCTACAATTATGGTGACTATCAAAGCTATTATTAAAGCACTCCAAGGCATAGCAAAAGGTATTTTTAATTGTTTTGAAATAACAAAACCAATAGTTACTCCTAATACAGAGCCTATAAAACCTCCAATACTACTTACCATCATTGTTTCAATAAAAAATTGATTGGCTATTGTTTTTTGAGAAGCACCAAGTGCTTTTCGGATACCTATTTCTTTGGTGCGTTCAGTTACAGATACCAGCATAATATTCATTAAGGCAATGGATGAACCTAATACAGTAATAAAACCTACAATAATACCAAACCACCACATTGCACTCATAGTAGAGTCTGTTTGTGCTTTCATTTGTTCACTGGAGATAATATCAAAATTCTGCTTGTCGATGGGTTTTAAATGTCTAATATTTCGCATCGTTTTGATAGCTTCATCAATAGCAATATTTAGTTCTTTAGTTTTAGGAACACTCGTGGTAATTGAAAAGTTAATATTTGGTCTTGAATAAATTTGGCGTGCTACTTGTAGCGGTATGAGTACAAACTCATCATTGCTGCCTCCGAGACTTGCACCTTTTGGTGCTAAAGTACCTACTATTTTGAATTTAGTACCTCTTATGCTCACATATTTACCAATCGGGTTTTGCTTTTCAAATAATTTATGTGAAACATCATCACCAATTAAAGCAATATGTTTGTTGTTTTCGATATCGGATGAACTAAAATTTCGTCCAGCGGCAATAGTATAACCATTATTAAAGCAATAGTTTTCATCAATACCTACAACTTTGCTAGTAGGATCTGTTTTTTGTATATTCGTTTTGAGCTCAGCCATACTTGTTCCTATAAAGGATATGGTAGTTTTGGCAGCATCAAAATGATATTTTTTTTTGTATTCGATAGCTTCGCGATAGCTTATTTTTGGATTGGTTCGTTTATGTCTATTATGTCTTTGAAAACTTCTTTTTTCTCTGATAATGGTAAAGTTGTTTGCACCCATTTCAGAAAAGGCGCTACTTAAATTTGCAGATAATGCATTAACAGCAGTCAAAGAACCAACGAGAGCCGTAATACCTATAGCAATAATTATAACCGTTAGAATGGTTCTTAATAATTGAGATTTAATAGATTGCCAAGAAATTTTTATATTTTCTGAAACTAATAATGCCATGCTGTTCTTTTATGGCTCTAAAATACAAATTCTTTTCTTTAGTTTAAACTTAATTACATTTTTAACTTAATATTATGTTTTGAGCATAAAAAAAACCCACTCATTGAGTGGGTTTTTGAATTAACTATATGAGCTTATGGATACATTTCATAAGTATATGAAATAACTCCTGTTCCTGCATCTGTAGTTTTAGTAAACTCCATTACATAATGATATCCTAAATTATCTAATAAAGCATCTGAGAATACAAGATTTGTACCATCAGGTTCTACAGCTATAATAATGTAGTTTAGAGAGGTTGTTGATGAATATTCTTTTAATTTTACGTAATATGTTCCATCTGCTTCTGTTTCTGGGAAATCACATATTTCAGGGTTTGAATATCCAGCAGAATAATCTACATTGTTAGTGTAAGTATCAGAAGAATTATCTCTTCTAATTCTAAAATCTAAGTCATATGTAGTGCCGCCATCCCAAGTTAAATAAAACTTAACAATTCCAGCTACACCATCGTAAGGCGCAAGAATGGTTTTCTTTTTTCTTTCTATATCTATAGCTGCGCTATCACCATTAGAGGCAATTGCATTTAGAATTACAGTATGGTTCATTCCTGTTGTGTTTACATCTACAGAAGCTAATAGCATAGATGTTGATCCTGCAGGGACAGTGACTTGCATTGGCGTTCCATCTAAAGTGTAACTCAACAATACATCATTGGCGAATGCACTAGTGAAGTCAACAGTTATATCTTGTGGTGTTGCACTAGGAGCTACTGTTTCTAATGCTGTAGCGAAAAATGCTTTTTTTGCACTAGCACCATCTGGTGCAGTATATTCATCTTTATAGCACGATGAGAAGGTTATTCCTACTACGGCTAATAATAAAATTATTTTTTTCATAATTATTTTTTATTTTAAGTTAAATGATAGTCTTGCAAATACGTAACGTCCATTCATACCAAACTGAGATGTTCTTCTAGAATAGATAAACTGTCTTCCATAGTTTGAAGAAACAGGTACTTCATCTGGATAAACGTCAAGTAAGTTGTTTGCTCCAACTGTAAATGTTGTGCTTTTTCCATATTTATATCCTATAGAGAAGTCAGTAATTACTTTTCCTGCATATACTGTATGGTGTGTATCTAGATCTGGGTCTGTTACTTCGCCAAAGTATGCATTACGCAACATAAAGTTCCATTTTCCACTAGCACTTTTATAGCTGTGTGTTAAGTTCCATTTTGTAGC
>JALSVQ010000035.1 GCA_027073495.1 Flavobacteriaceae bacterium
TATGATCTAGCCGCATTAAATGATGTCTCTTTTGTCCGTTCTGGTATCGATTTGCGCTATGAAGTTAGTGCTGATAAATATATTGTTTTAGGTGCTCAAGCAGCGCGAGTTACAGATGATATTATTAATAATGGCGATGTGTTTGCCGATACTAAATATGGATTTGCTTTAGGACTAACTGCCAAAACTTTTTTAGGACCAGTGAGTTTAAAGTACGCAAAATCACCGCAACTTGATACTGGTTATTGGTATTTTAACCTTGGTTATTCGTTTTAACAATAGGAATATTTAGAACTACTTTTGTTCCTGAGGCTTGGTCATCTTCATACAAATCAATTATTTCAAGGTGGTAATTTGTATCATAATCTATGATAAAACGTTCCATTCGTTCTATAGTGAGGTCTATACCAATAGATTTGTTTTTATGAACCTTGCGCTGCTTTATCTCATTAGCTGCAAACCTTCCAATTCCATTATCTTCTATAGTTAGAAAAATTAATTTATTATTTTTTTGAAGTGAAATATTCAGTTTTTTCAAGCCTTCTTTAGCAGAAAGTCCATGCCAAATAGCATTTTCTAAAAATGGTTGTAAAATAAGAGGAGGGACTTTGATAGTATCAATATTGATAGTATCATCAATGTCATATTGTATATTTATTTCATTATTAAATCTAATGTTTTCTATGGTGAGATACAGCTTTATAGTTTCTAACTCATTGGCAAGTGTCACCTCGTGTTCCCTTGCGCCTTCAAGAATCTTACGTATTAATTTGGAAAATTTATTTAAATAATAAATGGCTTTTTTTGCATCATTGTCAATAATGTAATGCTTAATTGAATTTAATGAATTAAAAATAAAATGAGGATTCATTTGACTGCGCAAAGAGCTTATTTTTAGTTCAGCAAGTTCTTTTTTATACTTCGTTTCAATTTGTTTTAATTGTTCTGCTGCAGATCTTTTATGTAAATCACTTATTGTTTTTGATTTTAATGCGAGTTCTGATTCTAGTGTTAGTTTAAGTTGTTCTTTTAGATTTTTATTTAGTTCCAATTGGCTTTTTAAATCTTTATGAATTTCATTCTTATTGTCAATAATTAATTTTTGTTTTCTACCCAAACCCAATGAAAAAAATATGTTTTCTAAAAAAACTCCTGAGTAAAAAACAATAGGAGAATAGTTATACAATTTTTCACTGAACATTATAGAAAAAGCTATTAATGAAAAAAATAATAAACTCACGGAACCTGTTATTGCATAATTTTTTATTAGGTTTTTTGCACGAACTAAAAATATCAACGAGTAAATCGAAAGACCGACTATAGCAGGTATCAAAAGGTTTGTATATAGGTATACAACATATGAAAAATCTTTGTAGGGTAAAAAAACATCTGCTGTTTGGGTAATAATAGCAATTATAAATAATATAAAAACTATTTTTTTTAAATTTATATATTGCTTTTTAAATTGGATGTTAATATCAACAAAATGCCATATAAAAAAAAAGTATAAAAGGTTGTAAATCCATTCAATGGTTATTTTTTGAAAATGAATACTATTTAATAAAAAACGAAAAGGAGAAGTTAAATAAAAGAAAAAATCTTTTTGGGTAACCATCATTTGTGCTAAAAAAATTAAACCAGTGTACAGACTATAGAGTAAATATGTTTTTTCGCGACTTTGTATGTATAAGAAAAAATGATATAAAGACAGTATAAAAAGTGTCCCAAGTAAAAATGTTGTAACACCATAGCTTCGTGGATCAGCCAATATGTCAATTAAATGAACATCCACAGTTTATCGACTTAAAAGATTCATCAATTCATCCTTTTTAGTTCGAGATACAGGAATACTAACATCATTGTCAAGAATTATATAAAGCCCTTCATTTTTCACGATTTCTTTTATGGCATTGAGATTGACATAATACGATTTATGAACCCTATAAAAAACATCTTTTGGAAAGTTTTCAATAACGTCTTTTATTTTTTTAGATAATAAATGTTTGGCGTTGTTTTTAAGATATACGGTAGTATAGTTACCTTCTGCTTTACAATATAAAACATCAGTTGCTTCTACAAATATAATTTTACCACTTACAGGAAGTTGTATTTTTGACAAATACTGTTTTGGTTGGTTTATTTCTCCAAACATTTTTTCTATCTTATCTCCAATGGTTTGCGTTTTTCTATTGGTTAAAACACGAGCAATGGCTTGTAGTAAATCATCTGAATCTACAGGTTTTAGTAGATAATCTATGGCGTTTTCTTTGAACGCTTTGATTGCATAATTGTCGTATGCTGTAGTGATTATAAGATCGAATTTTCTAAATTTGAGTTTAGAGAGCAATTGAAAACCATCCATATTAGGCATTTCTATATCCAAAAAAACACAATCTGGCTTCAATGTATTTATTCCTTCTATAGCATCTTCTGGTTTGGTGTATTTCCCAACAATTGTTACTTTATCACTGAAATTATTCACTTCCCATTCTAGGCTTTTTATAGCATTTATTTCATCATCAATAAGTATGGCTCTAATCATAGTATTCAAAAATTTAATCAAAGATAAACTAAAACTCCCTAAATCAAACAATTATTATACAAAGCGTAAGGTTTAATGTACAGAATGTGACAATTACACTATACTTTGCCTTGTTAATATCCCAGTTTATTGCGCACTCTTTTTAGCACAGGATTTGCTATAACACGTGCTTTTGAAGCTCCATTTTTCAAGATTTCATCTATTTCATCTTGATGTTCCATATAATAATTATACTTAGTACGTGCCGTTTCAAAATGATCACACAACAATTCAAAAAATGCTTGTTTGGCGTGTCCGTATCCATAATTACCACCTTGGTATTTAGCACGCATTTCAGCTTGCTGTTCTGGGCTTGCGAGTAGTTTGTACAAAGCAAAAAGATTACACGAATCAGGGTCTTTTGGATCTTCTAGTGGCGTACTATCGGTTTGGATTTTTAGTATTGCTTTTCGCAATTTTTTGTCATCCAAAAATATATTAATGGTGTTATTTCTTGATTTACTCATTTTAGCTCCATCAATACCTGGTATTAGCTGTGTGTGTTCTTGTACAACGGCTTCAGGAAGTACAAAAGTTTCTCCCATTTGATTGTTAAAACGAGACGCTACATCACGTGTCATCTCTAAGTGTTGTAGTTGGTCTTTTCCGACAGGAACAAGGTTTGCATCATAGAGCAATATGTCTGCCGCCATAAGCATAGGGTAAACAAATAAGCCCGTATTTACATCTTGCAAACGGTCTGCTTTATCTTTGAATGAATGTGCCAAAGTCATTCGTTGATAAGGTTCAAAACAGTTTAAATACCAATTGAGCTCTGTCACTTGTGGCACATCACTCTGTCTGTAAAATATAACTTTTTCGGGATCTAGACCTAAAGCTAACCAAGCTGCGGCAGTACTGTAAGTATTCTCTTTTATAAGCTTGCTGTCTTTTATCTGTGTAAGCGAATGCAAATCTGCAATAAACAAAAAAGATTCATCTTTTGATGCAGCTGCCATTTTTATAGCAGGCACAATAGCGCCCAATATGTTTCCTAAATGTGGTACTCCTGTACTTTGAACTCCTGTTAGTATTCTTGCCATAATTATATTTGTCTTCTAAACCACAAAACTACTATTATTATAAGAGATTGACAATTTATGATTCATAATATTTTTGTATATTTGGCACTTATGAAAAAAATTATAAGTGGCATATTGGTTACTATTTGGAGAATCTGGTTTATACTTCTTGCTATGGTTCCTATTCTTATTTTTTTGCCAATTATAGTCATCAGTATACTACGTGAAAAATGGTTTCCTTACTTTTTTAAGATAGCTCGGGCTTGGGCTCATGTTATTTTTTATGGCATGGGATTTTATTTTAAAAAAGAGATAAAACAGCCTATTGACCCCAATAAAAGCTATATGTTTATCGGTAATCACAGTTCTATGATGGACATAATGTTAATGTTTATCTTGGTCAAAAAACCCTTTGTTTTTGTAGGAAAGAAAGAGTTGGGAAAAGTACCTGTTTTTGGCTTTATATACAAAAGAACTGCTATTTTGGTAGATAGAAGTTCTCCTGCAAGTCGTAAAGCGGTTTATGACAATGCTAACCGTAGAATAAATAACGGAACGAGTGTTTGTATTTTTCCTGAAGGTGGTGTCCCAGATCGTTCGGTATTGCTTGCAGATTTTAAGAAAGGAGCATTTCGTTTGGCTATAGAACACCAACTACCAATTGTTCCGATTACTTTTTGTGGACTTAAAGAGTTTTTCCCTTTTGAATGGTGGTATGGGAAACCTGCAAAAATAAAAATAACCGTTCATAAACATATTGAAGTTGATGGTCTTACTTTGAATGATGTTAATGATTTAACCAAAAAATCTCGAACGTTAATTTACAATTCACTACTGGAGTGTAAGTAGTTGTTAACTAAAAATTGAAAATAACGAATTAATGATGAGTAGTGTCCTATAATAGATTTAAGACCAATTCTCTTGATTAAAAAAGTCTTAATTATATCCCTAAAATGATAGCTTCTAAATATTTATTGAACCATTTAGCACGATTTACAATCATGATATGTGTGCCTTCAGGTATAATATAATCAGGTTTTAAACGATTTATCGGAAAAATTTCATCTTGATCGCCATGGATATGTATGGGTTTGGCTAAATTTTCACTTTTTTGCCAATGAAGCACATTATAAAAAGCCCATTTTAGGTAGTTGGTACTGTTCATTGACAGATATTTTTTGTACAATTCGAAGCGTTTCTTTGCCCACGATCCAAAAACTATTTTTTCTAATAAATCGAAATTAGATAAAAGTTTTATTGGTGTTGCTCTATACGCTTTTGTGTTTTTGACAAGCTGTAAACGTATGGGTAATTCCTCGGGTTTTTGAATACTTGATACAATAATAACTTGCTTGGCATTAACTATTCTTCCGAGCTCTTGGACTATTATTCCGCCAAAGGAAACACCTATAAGTACTGCTTTTGGATGTTTTATGTCTTTTGCTAAGCGTTTTATATAATCGTGTAATGGTTCTCTAGTGTTTAATGGTTCGAGCCATTCTAAATAAAAGCAATCAAATTTATTTTCGTTTAATTGAATGTATTCAAAAATTTTTGAGCTAGCTGCCAAACCTGGCATAAAATATACAGGAGTTTTTGTCATTTGTTAGC
This sequence comes from Flavobacteriaceae bacterium, assembly GCA_027073495.1. Lineage (GTDB taxonomy): Bacteria > Bacteroidota > Bacteroidia > Flavobacteriales > Flavobacteriaceae > JALSVQ01. Next base: position 5,215 of record JALSVQ010000035.1, read on the forward strand.
GACTAAAAATTATAAACCAATTCCAATTTATAATCTTTTAATACTGCTTTTGTCTTTTCAAAATCTTCGGTAAAACCAAGCATATAACCACCGCCTCCAGAACCACATAGTTTGAGGTAATAATCATCAGTTTCTAGCCCTTTCTTCCAAATACTGTGAAATTTAGAAGGTATCATGGGTTTGAAGTTATTTAAAACAACCTTAGAAAGTTGCTTGACATTACCAAATAAAGATTTGATATCTGCGCTTAAAAAATCATCAATACACGCATCGGTATGTTTTATAAACTCTTCTTTGAGCATTTTTCGAAAACCTTCGTTTTTCATCTTTTCCATAAAGGCAGTTACCATAGGCGCAGTTTCGCCAATCATTTCAGAATCCAATAAAAATACAGCACCTTTGCCTGTTTGTTGCGATGGTATTCCTGTGGCTTCCAAATGGTCTTTTGCCTTGATGAGTATTGGTATGCTTAAATAGGAATTCAAAGGGTCTAAGCCAGAGCTTTTTCCGTGAAAATACGATTCCATTGCGCTAAAAACACCTTTGAGTTTAAGGAGTTTGTCGCGTGTTAAATTTTCGAGAACAGTTATTTTGTCAAATGCATATTTATCATAAATAGCAGCTACCAAAGCACCTGAACTTCCTACACCGTAGCCTTGAGGAATACTAGAGTCAAAATAAAGTCCAGCTTGCAAATCGCTTGACAAAGCAGCTATATCAAATTGGACAATGCTAGAGTCTAATGCTTTTAAATATTCAAAAAACGACTGTAATTTAGTATTTGAATCTGTTTGTTGTTCGTTTAAAGTCGCACTTGTTTTTAGCGCACCTTGATAGGAGTTATAAGGTATTGCCAGTCCTTTGGAATCTTTGATAATACCATATTCTCCAAAGAGTAAAATTTTAGCGTAAAATAAAGGTCCTTTTTTCATATTCAAATTTATATTGCATGCGTTCCGCTGCCTAAGCTATCGCAAATATAGTGATTATTTTGACAATAGGCTGCGAGTTCACGTGTTATGAAATCATTAATTTGTTTTTCTTGATAGGTTGGGTACAAAAGGTGTACATTGGCACCTGCATCCAAAGTGAAACAGAGTTTTAATCCTGTTTCTTTACGAAATGCCCAAACAGATTCTAATATCTTTAAAGTATTGGGTTTCATCAAAATAAAATAAGGCAAACTAGTCATCATCATAGCATGCAATGTCAGTGCCTCACTTTCTACCAAGGCAATAAAGGCATCTAAATCACCATTTTGAAGAATCGAAGTCATTTTTTTGAGATTGTCATGGGCTTGTTCAAAACGCTGTTTAGCAAAGGGATGCTGATGCATTAACTGATGTCCAACAGTACTTGACACTTGTTTTTCGCCTTTATCAACGAGTAGAATGGTGTCTTTGTAATTTTTAAAATTAGTGTGGAGTTCAAACGGAAAAGGAACGCCGTATAAATCTGAACTTTTAGGAATTGATTCATTTTCCCCCCAAACAACCACATTCCCTTTGATACTTCTACTTGCAGATCCCGAGCCTAAACGTGCCAGAAAAGATGCTTTTTGATAAAAATAGTCTTCCGAAATTTGGGTGTCTAATGTTTTTTCCAATTGCATAATACAATGTGCCATAGCAGCCATACCACTTGCCGAAGATGCAATACCACTACTGTGTGGAAACGAATTGCTCGTATGAATTTCCATGTCAAATGCAGCTAAAAAGGGTACATAAGGAGCTATTCGCTCAAAAAAAGTTTGGAGTTTTGGTTTAAAACTATTTTTTTTTGCTCCTTCAAAAAAAACTTCAAAAGTGGCAAGTGATTTTTTCTTTTGGTTAAAAATAATCTTCGTTGTTGTATGACAGTTGCTTAAAGTGAAACTTATAGAAGGATTAGCAGGTATTTGATGTGGTTTTTTGCCCCAATATTTTACTAAAGCAATATTACTCGGTGCTTGCGCTTGAAACATATATTGCTGTTTCAAAACGGATAAATCATTTTTGGCTATAAATAGTTCTTCAATCACGTGTTATTCTTTTTATAAGAAAGCAAAGGTATAATTATTTAATTGTATTAAACATAAATTTTGTATTTTTGCAGTATAAACGAATACAATTATGAAATATATTATACGTGCTATTATTGCCATTGTACTAATCATCGGGCTGATTTTTACTTTTAACTACTACATGCCTTATAGCGATGGGTATCGTGCAGGAAAATTGATTAAGTTTAGTCATAAAGGAATCCTTGTTAAAACTTGGGAAGGACAGTTGAGTCAAGGTGTTGGTGGTGATCAATTATGGAGTTTCTCTGTAGAAGATGATGAAAAAGCAGT
>JALSVQ010000036.1 GCA_027073495.1 Flavobacteriaceae bacterium
TGTTAATGCAGTCATTAATGCGTGATTTAAGCAAAAAAAACATTAGTACAAATATCGATAAGTTTATTGCTAAAGAATTTGGAGGCTTACCAGATAATGTAAAAAGTGATATCAAACAAAAAGTAAGCAAAAATGATCTTACTTCTGATAATAATGTTATCGATTTTAAACTTACCGCAATTAGCAAACCAACACAAAAACAAACTAATATAGGACTAATACAGGCCGTTTCAGGTACTGCTATTATGATGTTGCTTTTTAGTATTGCCGAAATTGGTGGTGGCTTACTCGATGAAAAAGAAGGAGGAACACTCAAACGACTTTTATATGCTCCTATAAAGCCTAAAACAATTCTATTTGGAAAAATGAGTGCTGCATTAATTATAGCTATACTACAACTCATCGTTATGCTTTGTTTTGCTTATCTTACTTTTGGTTTACCTATTTTTGATAACCTGCTTCCATTAATCGTATTGATTATTGCCATCGCTTTTGCTATTGCTAGTTTTGGGATGTTGCTTGTTTCTGTAGCAAAAACACGTAAACAGTTAAGTGGATTAAGCTCTATGCTTATACTTACTATGTCTGCTATTGGTGGTTCTATGATTCCACTATTTGCTATGCCTGCAATCATGCAAAAAATAGCGATTATTTCTGTTAACTATTGGGGAATCCAAGGGTTTTACGATATTTTTGCTCGAGGGCTTTCTTTTGTTGAAATTTTGCCTCGTATTGTTGTTCTTTTGGGTATTGGGCTGTTGTTTACTTTTATAGCGATGCGTATGTTCCAGAAAAATTTGTTTAAACTTATTTAACATTCAACTTTTTAAGGTTAAAGCTATTGATTGAAGGAAACAACAAATCTATTATTTAAAAACAGTATTATATTTTTTTAAATAATCTTTGTACGATGCAATGATTTTTTGATTTTCTTCCAACGTATTATCACTAGAGATAGCATCTATCTTTTGTTTCATAGGAACTAAATACTCATGCAAATGATTGTGCGCTTCGCCCTCCATAGTACAATTGGTCAATATACTGTTAAATTGATCTACAAGCTTGTTTTGTAGCGAAACATAAGCATCATTATTGTCTTGAACGCCAAAGTCATTTAGCACTATTTTCATAGCATTAATAGCTTTTGTAGTTGCATCATTTGCTTGCCACAATTTTATTTTTTGTTGCTGGGTTTTTTGTTGTTTTACTGTTGTTTTTGTTGTGTTGTTACACGAAAAAAACAGCGCTACAATCAAAAATAGACTATTTTTTATCATTTTATTTTTTATTTTTTATGATAAACATTTTATAAACTAAAACAATAAAAACACCTGCAAAGAGTCCTTGTATAAAAAGCATTAAACTTGTATTCATAATAGTGTCATTTTAAACTGTTCAAAAATACAATTATTATTTATTTTAATCAAAAAATTAAACCTTATAACGTAAACGAAGTTTGTTGAGTATAAAAACACCTAAAAATCCTCCACCAAAAGCAACTAATAAATGGAGTGTTAACACAATATAATTAATCACGCCTCCTTGGGTTACAGTTGCTATTCCAAGTCCCAAGTGAGAGAAAAACTTAGTAAAAAAGATACTTCCAAAAACACCAGCTATGATAGCGGTTGTTAAACTCATATTATGATATATTAGCCGATAGACAATACCACCAAAGATACCAAACCAAATAGCTATTAATACTAATAATGTAGCTGTCATAAAAAAAAATTAATGTCCATAATCCATTGCATCTATTTTTCCTCCCATCAGTCTTTTTTGGATAATCATATAGACAAAAAGGAGTATAAAACCTAAAATGCCCCAACTCATTGCTACAGAAAGTCCATATTCTGAAGCAGCTGTGTTATAAATATCTAAAGACGGATTAACAGTATTGGTAGCTGGTAATAATACAGGGAACATAGATGCCAAAGACGAAGTTATTCCTCCTACAATTAATAATGTAGAAAACAGTAATGCTGTGCTTTCTTTCTTAAATTTTTGAACACCAAACAAGCCAAAAAGACCAATTAAATATACAATTGGAAATACTATTAAATATGGTTTGTCTGCAAAATTATTTAATGCTTTTGGATTCACTTGTAACCAAACAATTAATGAGAAAACAGTTAAAATAATTAATACAATATTAAGTTTAAAAACAATCTTTTTTAGTTTTTCATTTATTGATGCATTGGTTTTTAAAATCACCCAATTGGCACCATGTATTGTTAATGTGACTACTGCTATAATCCCAATAATAATAGTAAACCAGTCAATAACTCCTGGGGTTGTACTTAAAGGACTAAAACTACTATCCCAAAGTGGTAAAAAGAAAAAATGTGCTTCGTAAAGTGATTTTCCTTCAACTACGCCACCAAGGTTAACGCCACGTACAATGTTTCCTAAAGCAATACCAAAAAATAGTGTTAATAATAAACTTGAAACACCAAAGGCTTTGTCCCAAATGGTTTTCCACATGGAGAAGTTAAACTGTGTACGAAGTTCCAAACCAATAGCTCTAAAAACAATCAGCCACAAAACAATAATCAAAGGCAAATAGAACCCACTAAATACCGAAGCATAGAATGTAGGAAATGCCATAAAAAGCATACCGCCTCCTGCTACAAGCCAAACCTCATTTGAATCCCAAAAGAGTCCAGCAGCTTTGCTTATAACAGCTTTATCTTTTTCTGTTTTTGCAAAAAACAAATGAACGATTCCTGTGCCAAAATCATAACCATCTAGCACAAAAAACACAACTAATACGATACCGATAATACTATACCAAAAGATTTCCATAATAATTTAATGTTTTTGAGATTCTGGTCCTTGAAAAACAACTTTTCCTACCAGTAGTAAGAATAGTATGCCTAATAATAAATATAAACCTACAAAGCCTAATAAGGTAAACAAGGTATTACCCGAAGATACTGTAGGAGAAATACCGTCTGCTGTTTTGAGTAAACCATAAACCAAATACGGTTGTCTACCGAGTTCTGCTACATACCAACCTGTTAAGTTGGCAATATATGGGAATGGAACAAGAAACATAATAGTCCATAATAAGGGTTTTAAGGTAAAAAGTTTTTTACGCCACAAAAAGAATACGGCAAGCAACATAATACCGATAAAAACAGTACCAAGCCCTACCATAATATGATATGCATAATACAATGCAGGCACATTAGTGGGTAATTCTTCTTTTTTAAACTGATCCATTCCTACTATTTGCGTATCCCAATTTTGATAGGTCAAAAAGCTTAATACATTAGGAACAGCTATTTTATTATCTAGTTTTTTCTCTAGCATGTTTGGTTGCCCAATAAGAACAATCTCAGCACCTGCATCTTCGGTATGAAAGATACCTTCCATAGCAGCAAAGCTAGCAGGTTGGTGTTTTACTACGTTTTTTGCATTCCAATCTCCTGTAGGAAAAATAATAAGCAAACTTGAAATAGCACCAAAAACAACACCTGTTTTTAGCATTAGTTTGCCATAATTAACATGTTTTTCTTGCAGTACATAAAAAGCACCAATACTGGCTACTACAAAAGAAGAAGTAACTAATGATGCCATTTGATTGTGCAAGAATGCAGGAATAAGCCAAGGATTTTTGAATAAAGCGCCAAAATGGGTTAAAACATATTTACCATTATCTAAAATTTCATAACCTACAGGATGCTGCATCCAAGCATTTGTAGCGAGTATAAACCAACCACTTGCCCAAGAACCCAAAAACACCAAAAGACCTGTTAAAAAATGAAGCTTTTGACCCATTAATTTTTCGCCATAGATAAAGAGAGCTAAGAAAGAGGATTCTAAAAAAAACGAAAACATCCCTTCCATTGCGAGTGTTTGACCAATAATACCTCCTGTGAGTTCTGAGAATTTTGCCCAATTGGTTCCAAACTGAAACTCCATAGGAATACCCGTGACCACACCCATCGTAAAGTTGATAGCAAATATTTTCATCAAAAATGTGGCTGTTGTATTATAGCGCTCATCATTATTGCGTAAATAACGCCATTTAAAATAGACAATAAGCATAGAAAGCCCCATTGTCAATTGTGGGAATATATAATGAAAGGTAATAGTAAAAGCAAACTGCAACCGATCATAAAGAAGCATGTCTTCCATAACGTTAGTTTATTAATTAGAAAGCAAAGGTACTTACTATTGAATTAATAACAGTAACAAAAGTTACTTAACCAATAATTTGGGTTTTATAGAGAGATGCAAATAAAGAAACCATTAGAATACAAAACTATTTTGTAGTACTTGGTACTTCTTTATGAAAAAATTCTATTAATGCAACTTCTATTCCTTCATAAGGATACTCTTCATCAACTTCTTTGGGCAATAGTCCTAATGGTACCTCATATTTTAGTTCTGTAGAAAACTTTTTTATTAACTAGTGGATTTTTTTCAGCCATTACTCTTCACTTTTTCTTTTAGGAGTTTTTGGAAGAGTTGATAAAATTGTGGATAAGGGTATTCGTCTCTGCACTCTCCATACTCTTCATCTTTTTCCTTGAAGGCTAAAATATATGATTTTAAATCTTTTTTATTTAAATATTTATTTGCTATATCATAGAATATATCCCATTCTTTTTTTGTATATTTATTTCCGTTAGTTTGTTCCAATACAGATAAGATCAACAATCTTCCATTTTTATTTTGCAAAAATTCTGGAGCTATTTGAAATAATGATTCAAAATATAAAATAGGTTCAATTGTAGACAATACTCCATAAAAAGTTTCATCTATATTTATATCAAAATCAAATGCTTTTATAATAGCTTGAACAACTTTTTTATCTTTTGTCTGATTTCCCATTTCAATAAGTTCTATTATTTTAGCACCATTATTTTCTACTGTCCAAACATCTAGTGCTGCCAACTCCATTAATTCATCTTCCCACTCTTTTGTATATATCAAACTCATTATTATTTTTCCTTTTTTGTGTATTTAAATTTTACCTGTGCAAATTGCCCTTCTTTTTCAAGAAAGGCACATTCTTTTTTTATAGTTTCAATATATAATACTGTATCCATCTACTTTAATGAGTTTACATCTTGAATAGTGCCACCTACACCATTACTATTTACCTTGATATAATTTTCCAATCTACTACGTTAGTAACAAAACCACTCGCAACAGGGTTATAATTGAGCTTTTTTCTATTGAAAAAAAAGTAGCGTTTGCACTTAAATTGGTGCTTGCAAAAACACTAAGTACAACAATTAGATATGTTTTAAATAAGCTGTTCACAGATTGCAAAGGTAGTTCTTTTGTACGTTTTTCTTTTTCTTCAATTGAAAAAAAATAAGCCAAAAGAACTACGGCTTGATTTTTTTATAATTATTGCCTTGCAGAAATGTTGATTTTGAAAAAATGAGCATCCAAAGGGGTTTGGGGAATGGAAGATTCCCCATATATTAAACCTGCGTATCAGACCTATTTTTTTTGTGTGTCGGCAAGTGTGTTGGCGTGCGGAACAAAAGAAAACACAAGGGCTTTTTGCTTTTTCTGCAAAAAATTGGGTTTTCTTTTGTGGGGATTTAGCGGGGGGATTTAATCGTTATTGTTTAAAACCTATCTTTTTAATTGGTTCTTGTTTCTGATTAATAAACTGCTTTAAATAGTTAAATATGGTTTCTATTTTTTCATCTTGACCGATATTTTTCTTTTCTGCAATACTCTATGCTTTCTTCTAAAACATTAAAATATACCTGCCGAGTAAAAACATCTAACCAATACACCGTAGCAAAACTTATAAAGTATGCTGCTGATTTGTTATGAAATTTATATTTTCTACTCATTATTTACTCTTTTACATTTTCTATTACTTAAACTGTCACGAGCGGGACGCTCGCGCTAGCGAGGGCTTATAGCTTACTTAGTAGAACTAAGATGTCTTATTTAAGATATTATTATCTATAATTGTTTTACCATCAATAAGAAGTAATGCATTAAGGTAATTTGCCATTTCTAAAAAAATGTTTAAATCTTCTAACTTAGGGGTTCGTTCAAAATTTATACTTATCCAATTATTCCTTGAACTAAACCCTACGTTAATATTATAATACCCTTTTTTGTCATCAAACTCAGCATAACAACTAACCTTATTTAAACTACCTAAGATACGTTCTCTGAAGCTTTCTGGAACATTATCTATATCCTTTAGTATTTCTATACCATCCTTAGTATTTTCTTTCCAAATAAACTCACTCAAATGACTCTCAACAAAGTCAACCCATTTTTCATAGTTTAAGGGTAGTGACCGAGTAAATACATCATCAATTGTATTTATTGCTATTCTTAGATCTGTGTTTCGACTTAGTTTCATTAGTTTATAAAATCTTCAAGTGCTTTAATTTCAAAAGTTATATCAGGATCAACCGTATTAAGTTTATTCATCCATTGCGTTTTCAATGCTGGCGTTATATTGGCTTTAGGCATATAGATATCAATTTTAGCATTTGTAATAAACATTGTTTTCCCATTACTCACAAGACCTATTGAAGGGTCTAGACCTTCTTTTAGAAACTTAACATTTTTCTGCATTGGTGCTGATGCTAACCAAGTATCAACATTTGTTGAAATAGTCGTCTTCATTGAAACAGCTGTATTTGCAAATATTTGATTTGCACTTTCTGTTCCTTTGTAAAAATCGATTCCTTTAAAATTGGAAGATATATCTCCTGTATGAAGCCAACCTGATGATTTGGTGTAACGGTATTGCCCCATTATATCTTCAAAGAAACTTCTTCCTCTTAACATATCAGGTATAGGGTATTTAGTTTTCCAAATGTTATCAATGTATGCAAGCTTATCCGACAATGACTTACTCATAAAACTTGCCAAATCACTCTCAACCAATACTTTCAATTTTATTTTAGAGAAATAATCTTTCACCCTTACTTTACTATTTATATTTGCAAGTGCATTAATATCATTATCAATTGCAGTTATTAAATTATCTACGCCTTTAATAGAACGAGCTAACTGAGGTAGTGATGCTACAATAGACAACATTTGTATTTTATAACGTGTAGAAGGACTTATAGCGCTCTCATTTAAAACATTTACAAGTAGTCCAGCAGAACTTCCTATTAAATCTGAAACAATAATAGACTTAAGGTAATTTCCTGCAGTAAATACTATTTTTATTTCTCCAACTCCAGCTATTATACTTGTTTTATCTAATTGGCTAAAAGCATCATCCAACTTTGAGAATACTGTTTCACTACTGCTTTTTTCTATTGAAAAAAAAGTAGCGTTTGCACTTAAATTGGTGCTTGCAAAAACACTAAGTACAACAATTAGATATGTTTTAAATAAGCTGTTCACGGATTGCAAAGGTAGTTCTTTTGTACGTTTTTCTTTTTCTTCAATTGAAAAAAAATAAGCCAAAAGAACTACGGCTTGATTTTTTTATAATTATTGCCTTGCAGAAATGTTGATTTTGAAAAAATGAG